>JAYTXK010000294.1:0-2013 GCA_043743005.1 Ignavibacteriota bacterium | reverse complement strand
TTAAGTGCTTGGATTTCAATTATGCGAGGGTGCAATAATTTCTGTGCTTTTTGTGTTGTTCCTTATACAAGAGGTAGAGAACGTTCTCGTCCATTTGATTCGGTAGTGAAAGAGTCTGTATCACTTTTTGAAAATGGGATAAAAGAAATTACTTTGCTTGGACAGAATGTAAATAGTTACAAAGATAATTCCTCAAATTTAGATTTTCCAAATCTTTTGGAAGCAATTGCCAAAGAAGTACCAGAATTAAGAATTAGATATTCTACATCACACCCTCATGATATGAGTGATAGATTGATTGAAGCACATGCTAATTACAAAAATATTTGTAATTTCATTCATTTGCCTATTCAATCTGGATCAAATAAAATATTAAAGAAAATGAGAAGAGATTATACTGTTGAGCATTATTTGGAACGTATGGCAATGATTAGAAAATATGTTCCCGGTGCTTCTTTATCAACTGATATAATTGCAGGATTTTGCACTGAAACAGAAGAAGACCACTTGGGTACTCTGGATTTGATGAAAGAAGTAAGATATGATGGTGCTTATATGTTTAAGTACTCGCCAAGAGAGAATACTCTTGCTTGGAAATATGAAGATGATGTTGATGACGATACTAAGCAACGGAGATTAGCAGAAATAATTGATCAGCAACACAAAATTGCTGCAGAAATTAATCTAAATGAAGTTGGTAAAATACATAATGTTTTAGTTGAAGGTGAAAGCAAAAAGAGTGAAGAAAATTGGCAAGGCAGAACCGATACTAACAAAGTTTGTATATTCCCTTTTAATGAAAATTTGAAAGTAGGAAGTTTGATAGATGTTAAAGTTGTTAGAAGCAATTCTGCAACTTTATTTGCAGAAGTAATTTAAAAATAAAATCTCAATAAATTTAAAGAAACAGTAATGACAAACAAAGATATATTAATAAAATTAAAAGATATAATTCAAGATATTAATCCTGATATAGATTTTGATGAAAACTTAGCTTTAATCCAAAGTGGATCAATGGATTCACTTGAAGTGATTAACTATTTAACTCAAATTGAAGAAATCTTTAATTTAGATATTTCACTTGAGCAATTGCAAGAAGAAAAGCTTGGAATAGTAAGTAATATGATGAATTATATAGCATCTCAAATTATATAAAATGTATTTATTTACAAAAGAACATACTATATTAGTTACTGGTGCAAGCTCAGGAATTGGTAGAGAAATAGCACTTAACTTAAATTCTCTTGGATGCAATATAATTGCAAGTGGGAGGAATTTGCAAGAATTGCAAAATACAAAAGACTTAGCTTCAAATAAAGAATTATTTAAAATTGAACATCGTGATATAGCCGAAGATATTGATGATAATTTGAATTGGATAGCAGAATTAGTTAAAAAGTATGGAGCATTAAAGTCGATGGTACTTTGTGCAGGAATCGAACAAACTTTACCAATTCAATCTTTGAATTATGCTAAATCAGTATCAGTTTTTAATATTAATTTTTTTGCAAATGAAATATTAATTAAAGCATTCTCAAAAAGAAAAAACAATCAAGGACCTGGAAGTAGTATCATTTGTATTTCTTCTATAATGTCTGAACTTTCGAGTCCAGCTTTGGCAAATTATTCTGCAAGCAAGGCAGCTCTCGAATCTCTTGTGAGAACTGCTGCATTGGAACTTGCAAAAAATGGAGTTAGAGTAAATGCAATTGCCTCGGGTCATATACTCACCCCACTTTTGATGGAAAATCCAAGCCTTCCAGCAAGCTATTTTGGGAATTTAAATTCTAAATATCCACTTGGAATAGGTGAACCCAGAGATATAGCTAATGCAGTTGCTTTTTTAATTTCAGATTTTGCTAAATGGATTACAGGTACTACAATTACAGTAGATGGTGGTGCTTCTATTAAATTTTAATAATTGAGAATTAATTTATAATTATTTTTCTATTTAATATGTAATTATCTATTTTAAATTCGAGGATATAAAAACCTTGAGTAATACCAGTAAAA
>JAYTXK010000293.1:0-4710 GCA_043743005.1 Ignavibacteriota bacterium | reverse complement strand
TTTACCATTTTTATCTATTATTTTAAAACCACGATAAGATTTAAAATCACTAGGCTTTGGTCCTAAAGAGTACTCAAAGAAATATCCGATTATTAATTTATCTTCAACATTGGTAAGAGTAGCACCAGTTATTTGAAAATGACTTGGAGGTAAAAAACCTTTACTATACTCTTTAATAAGTTCTTTAGTTTCTATATCAAATATTTTAATTGAATGGCTTAAACTATCAGCATAATAAAGACTTTCAGACGTTTCATATCCAAGTATAAGTTTCTTCTTTTCATTATAGTCAAACCCAACTACCCTTGGGTATTTGATTTGAGTTTTATATCTTAAAGTTGCAGTATCAATAATACCAATATAACCATTGCCATAAGCTGCAATATGGCCCCCATCTTTTGAATATACAAAATTTTCAACACTATCTTGATTAAGCACATAATCATATACATTCGCATCTGCCCAGTTCATTTTAACAAATCTATCTTTAAAATTTGTAACAGTGTTACGTGTTAGAACAAGTAAATATTTGTCATTTGGATTTAAACAAACTGCCATAAAATCAAAATTACCTACTTCATAATTACGTTTTTTCCAAATTAACTCATAATTCCACTCCGAAAAGGCATTAGAAAAACCTAAAAGCAATATCAAAACTACAAAAAACTTTTTCATACAAAACCTCTTAAAATTTAAAAATGTAAATATCAAAGTAAAAAGGGTGTCCTACCAAACGCCTTACATAAGGTACGACCAAGCACCCACTCGCAGAACGTAAGAAAGACACCCAAGCAAGGGTGTTCCCAAAAATTCTGCGAGTTTAAAATTGGTCGTTTTATTACAAGAACAGAAAACAAAAAAAACTATATGTGTACTACTTTAAAATGTCTATAAACTATTTTCCGAATTATTATATTAATTATTATCTACTTTCACTTTTATAAATTAAGAAATAAATATTGCATTTCAAAAGTATTCTTAAATTAATTTAATAAATATTTTTTAATTTTAATAAGGTTTTTTTATGAAAAAGTTTTTTGTTTGCTTACTACTATTAGCTTGCTCGATGCCTGCTTTTGCAGATTTTCCTAATGTATGGTATAAAAAGTTACCTAATACAACTGTTATTGGTAATGTTAGATTTTCTCACAATTCCAAAATGCTTTTGGTAATTGGAGAGGATTTGTTTAACCAAATATACGATGTTGAAACAGGCAATTTATTAATAGATTCTATTCCATTAGAATATGCAAATCCCTTTTTCTCCCTAGATGATACTCACTTAATTGCTGTAAGTGGCAAGAAACTAATAAATTACAATTTACAAACAAAAGTAGATGAATCTAATGCTGAGCTATCAGATAAGGATATTCTTATTTCAAATGTATCAAAAGACCAAAAATACTTTTTAGGAACAACTGATGATGGAATTAGAGTTTGGGATTTACAAACAGGGAAAATTGTGAAAAGAAAAACTTTATATCAAAACTATGATAGGACTGCTATTGATAGTACAAGCTATAAAGGAGAATGTAGCCATATTGAGATGAACTGTGATAATAGTACGTTGATTTTAAGGGAACTTACTCAGTTTAAAAAGTTTTTAGGTGTAGATAATAAAGGCAAACCAATTTATGATTCTAAATACAGGTCAAAAATAAATATTTATAATGTTAATTCATTAGATAGCATTAATAATTTGTATGATGAAAGTACTACATATTATCTAATTGACTTTGCATTATCTAATAATTGCCAACAAGTAGCTTTTGGGTTTCAAAATGCAACAAATGGAGTATTTATTTATGATGTAAATAGCAAAAAAAATATTTCACAATTACAACTCAATGGCTTAACTAACCTACACCTCAAATTCACACCTGACGATAAATATTTAGTAACGGCTTCGGGTGTTGGTGGAGATAACATAAGTTTATGGGATAATAGTGGAAAACTATTAAATATTCGTAACGGAGGTAGCTATGAAACATTAGATATTAGTTCCAACTCAAAATACATTGCTACAAGTATAAGTGAATCATTATATTTAAAAAAATTCCTCACAACAGGAATAGAGATAGAACCAACTACCTCTGAAACACTATACCCTAACCCTTCTAATGGCTTAGTAAACATTAAGTTGAGTAATCAAGCAATAGAAAGTTATAGTATTCAAATAAAAGACATTAATGGTAATAATGTTATGATTATTCCCAATATTATATCTCAAAACAATTTAATTACTTTTAATATTCAGCAATTGCAAAAGGGAGCTTATTTTTTGACTTTAAGCTCAAACAAAACTATTCAAAACTTTAAATTAATTAAGGAATGATGAAATGATTAAAACGACATTGTTATTCTTGATTATTTCTTTCAATTTATATTCACAGAATATAATTGATCCGCCCAAAATATACTCAAGAGATACATCAAGCGTATTTGATGGAAGCACTAATAAATTTCTTATAGGCTGGAATTGGTCTAACAAAGGCAGTAAAATAGATTCACTTCTAGGCATTAATGCTCATCATGGGTTGCCTTGGTTATTCACACCAGATTATACAAAAAGAGACCCATGGGTAGTTTATGATTATAGTAGTGATATGCTCGATTCAGCAAAGGGAATTGTAATTTTAAATAATATTGTTGACAATTTGATACTTGGTTCAAGAAGTGATACAGCAGTATTCAATGGAATATCTTTGCACTTAGAGCCTACATTAATAGTTGACAAAAGTGATAATTTCAAGCCACGATTTGGAGATAGTACAGGCGCTGTATATGGCTTTCAATATAGAAATTTCCTAATTGGAGATACAGTTTCAAGTGGAAATGATTATGGTAGATTTATTTTAAGAAAAGATAGTATTACAGGCAGTCCACAAATAGCTTTAAATAATATTTGGGATGGTTCTATTTTAAGATACGAGGGATACAAAACTACTAATAGTATGCACTTAGGAGTTGATACCGTTGATTTTGCTTTAATTAACACCCCAAGCGATGAAAAATATTTCCATCCTTATAATGGCAAGCAATTTTATTTACGATGAACAATGCTGAATATACATATAATATTAAGAATCCTTCAAATGATAATTTAGCTAAGAAAAAGCTTTCTCAATATTTTAGAAATAGGTTTACTAATGTAAATAATTGGTTAAAAGCTAAAAAAACTGAACTAAATAAAACTGAAAGCTATATAAGAAAAAGAAACTTAGGTGGTAGTTTACTTGCACGCGATATTCAAAAAATGGAAGCTGAATTGTGGATTCATGAATTATTGAAAACTTTACCAGAAAACTTGATTTATATAACTGTACATGATTCTATAATAATCTTTAACCACACAATTGAACAAGTTAATTTTGCAATTGAGAAAATTAAAGAACTAGGTAAAGGTTTGTATGATATTGAAATACCACTTTCAATCGAATTTCAAGCATAAGCTAAATTATTTGTCGAATTATGTACATTGCATTTCATTTCTATCAAATAACCGGCTGTTTTATCGATGGTCGTTTTTTATGGGTGAATAAAAGTAATAACTTTAGTAGGCATGGTATTTATTGGATCAATTTTTTGTTCAAAAATTGAAATTATAAATAAATTTACTTTTACCATGCTTACTTCACTTTCTTGACTTTTCTTTTGTTTAAAATTATTTCTTCTATTCAAATTTAAGTGGTAAATAAGTTGGTTGAAGTTTTTATTTATTATTTAACACTTAGTTCAACTTTGTTTAAATAACTCTTTAGAACTAAGCTACCAAAGTAAAAAATGCTCCATAAAGGAGCATTTAAACTATTAAATTATGTTATGTAATTTTCGGTTTCTTTTTGCTTACTAATTTATAGATTCCATTGAATTTACTGCTAACAGACATTCCAGTTCCAATTTCATTACAATTATTATTTTCTGTTAATTGAATATCAGTATTTTGAATTTTTATTTTAATTGAACATTCGCTATTTATATAAACATATTCATTATTTGATTTCTCAAAGATGCCTGATATACTATAATCTCTGTCAGGAAAAAATTGATCTATTAACTCAAATTGAATTTTATTTTCATTTACTTCAATTAGTTTTAACTTTAAAGTAGATTTAAAAATGCTATAAGTTCCAGTTATAGTATTAGTAACATTTTTTGACTTTGAATAATTTGACGTTTTTTTATATTTACCATTATAGCGCACTCCATTCCCTGCATCTACATAACAATCATTTTCCATAATATCAATTACTTCAATATTATCACCATTAAGAATGAATTTAATTTTACAAGTGTTTTCTTCAGGTGGAATACTTATAGCTAAATTTCCATTAATATTCGCTTTACCTTCTGCCTCGCCAATGTTAGTTCCATTAAAACAATTGAATGAATAATCAAAAGTTTTGTCCGTTACATTAGTAATTTTAAATGTATAATTTTTTCTTGCTTTCCACTCACCTTCCCAGCCTTTGTTTGGTTGAGCTATTAAATCAGCAAATGATATACACAACAATAAAGCTATTATAAGTCTTAATTTCATTTTGTTTCCTTTTTATTAATTGTTTAAAAATTTATTTACCATAGCCAATTGAAATAAAACCTATTTTGAATGAGTCATTTATTTTATAAAATTGAATTTCATAAACTAGATCAATTCTTTTTAGATTTTGGAATTCAAAAATAAAAGAATTATATTTTTCTCTTTTAGCG
>JAYTXK010000292.1:0-1831 GCA_043743005.1 Ignavibacteriota bacterium | reverse complement strand
AAGCAGCTCTTAATAGAGATTTAGATGCTGAAAGAAATGAATTAAATAAATAAATAAAGAATTATGCCAATCAGAATTTCACAATCAACTCAAGAATATCTAATCAATGCTGCTTTACCAGAAGTCACGGCTACATACACCGTGATTTCTCACAAGCAGATAATTGATAAAGTAAAAGAAGTCCTTGATAAAAAAGGATTTATAATTGAAAGAGAATTATATAAGTGCAGTAAAGATGCACAAATGGCTCAAGGAATCTATCATTTAAAATATGGTAATGATCCTGATATGAGTATGTCATTTGCCTGGAGTAATAGTTATGATAAAACTATGAAGTTCAAATGTTCAATTGGAGCTTATGTTCATAGTAGTTTAAGTACTATATTATCAGGTAATATAGTAAAATTTAAAAGAAAGCATACAGGTACTGCAGATCAGGAAGCCTTTGATATGATTACTCAACAAATAGATAATGCTGATGCTTATTTTAATAATTTAGTTGCTGATAAAGAGCAAATGAAGTTAATATCTATTACTGAAGAATCCCGGGCTGAATTTATGGGAGTATTATACTTAGTAAAAGAATTAGTTACTGGTGAACAACTAGGAACTATTAAACATGAGTTCAAAAAACCTAGTTTTGTTTATAATGGACTACAAGATTCTATTTGGATAATGTATAATGCTATTATTTATTCTTTACAAAAAGCTCATCCTAAAACATGGATGGACCAACAAAGCATGGTACACTACTTAATCTGCGAAAAGTTTGGTATAATTCCTGGAATTATGTCGGTAATTACTGAATCAGATGCAGCACTAGAGAATACTGACACTAATATTCCTACTAATCAAATTGATTTAGAAGAGATGATTAAAGAAGTTCAACTAGAAGCTGAGATAAATAAAGTTGATCCAATATCAGTAGAAGGTCTTGCTAAAATTTCTGATGAGACAACTGGTAATATTACTAAAACTGAAAAGTTTGATGCTGCAAAATTAATTGCTGAAGCTGCTGCTCAAAGGGAAGCTGAAGAAAGAGCAAGTGAATTACTACATGAAGTTAATAATGATAATGTAGAAGCTACTTTACAAGTTCCAACTATTCCTATTCCAGAAGCAAGTCCTGTTGTAGGACAAATTAAAGATGAGAAACCGCTAGTTCAACCTGAAAAACCAGCTCCGGAGCCAGTTAAAGAAGAAGATGAAGGAGAAGGATTTGCATGGATATGTCAAGGATGTGGAGATCTTCAAGGTCCTACTGATATATTCTATGAAGGACAACTCTGTGGTAAATGTTTTAATGCTAAAAATTCATTATGAAAGATAGATACGGAAACCATATAAATGATTTTTGGGATGTTGGCTATGGAGGGATATTCTCATCAAAACATACTGATGGAAGTAAACAAGATTATTCCAATTATTCATATACAGATAAAAGCAATAAATATTATCCGTGGGATAATTGGTATTCAAGTCCTATATTCTGGTTCAAATGGATTGGAATAATAATTTTGATTTTAATAATTACAAAAATATCTACTTATACATATCATCATCACAAATATGCTTGTATTAAGGGACATTATCATACATCTTATGATAGATTTCACAATAAAGATTATATATTCCATTGTGATGAAGAAATGCTTAGGACAGAGTTTAATAAACAAAAAGATATTAAAAAAGAAGAATGTGGATGTCAATAAGTATTTTCAAAACTTGTAATTAATAATTCAGAACTTTAACAAATAAAAATTAAAAAAAATTAAATATGACAAAAGAAATAGAAATAAAAGAAATGTCTGATTTTGATGCTGTAATGATT
>JAYTXK010000291.1:0-9607 GCA_043743005.1 Ignavibacteriota bacterium | reverse complement strand
GCTATCTTGCTTGGGATTGCTCCAAAGCTACCACTGGCGTTTATATGATACAGCTTAAGCATGGAAATAAAACTAATAATATCTCTGTGATGGTTGTTAGGTAGGGGGGATTATGAATTAATATGCTTTGATTTTCTCAACTAATTTTATACATTTAAATTTATCTTTTTCCAAAGTCGATAGAATTATTTAATTTGCTCAATATATTAAAACAAATATTTGAAACTTAATATAAATTGCCGATTTCAGTATAATTTAATTGATTAAAAATGTCTTTATATTTATCTATTGTAATTCCTGCATATAATGAAGAAGAAAGAATTGGTAATACTCTAAAAGTTATATTAAATTACCTTTCTGAACAAAATTATTCAAGTGAAGTAATTGTAGTTGATGATGGTTCAAATGATAGTACTGTAAGTCTTATTAAAAATGATTTTCCAAGTGTAATTATTTTTAAGCAAGAAAAAAATCAAGGAAAAGGAGCTGCAGTAAGGAGGGGAATGCTTGAAGCAAATGGTGAAATAACAATATTCTCAGATGCAGATTTGTCAACACCAATCTACGAAACTCAAAAAATCTTAAATCATTTGTCATCTAATTATGATATTTGCATTGGTAGCAGAGCTTTAAATAATGATTTGATAAAAGAGCATCAACCATTTTATAGAGAATTTATGGGGAAAACTTTCAATAAATTGGTTCAATTTTTAGTTATTAAAGGAATTCAAGATACTCAATGTGGTTTTAAAGGTTTTAAAACAGAAATTGCAAAAGAAATTTTTAAAAGAGCAAAAATTAATGGATTTAGTTTTGATGTTGAGGCTCTTTTTATAGCATCTAAAATGAATTATAAAATTAAAGAACAAGCCGTAGAATGGTATAATGATGATAGAAGTAAAGTAGATCCAATTAAAGACTCAATTAAAATGTTAATTGAAATATTTAAAATTAGAGGATTACACAAAAACACTATTTTTTAAATTCAAACTTCATTTAATACAAGTATATCCAATATAATATAAAATCTATTTTGAAATTTATAATTCTAATTTTTATTATTTTATTATCTTATGATTCATTATTTTCAGAATCACGAATCAGAAACATAATTATAGTTAAACATGAAGTATTTGACTCCACTGATGGAGATTGGTTTTTTGCTGCACCATTAGCAAATTTATTTCATTCTACTACGAAGGATTTTATAATTGATGATGAATTACTTTTTCAAATTGACGATTATATTGAAGAAGAAAAACTTGATGAAACAGAAAGAAATTTAAGAAAGATAAATTTGTTTACAAAAGTAAGAATTTCATTAGATTCAATCGATGATTTACATTATAATGTAATAATTTATTCTAAAGATAAATGGTCTTTGCAACCAGCATTGCTTTTTGGCTCAGGAGGTGGAAATAATAACTTTGGGTTAAGAATTGCAGAAAGTAATTTATTAGGTACTGGCACAGAACTATCATTAGAAGGATTAAATAGAACCGAAAATAATATTGGAATTCAAGGAATAGGTATTTTAAACAAAGAAAGAATATTTAGAACACCTTATACATTAAATATGGCATTAGTTTCAAATAAATTTAGAACCGATCAATTATTTAAAATTACAAGTCCTTACCGTACATTTGCAACTACTTTGGCTTATGGAATTGATATTAAAAATAGTTTTGGAAATGATTTTTTATATAATAAGAATATTGATTCAGCTATATATTTACCTTTTAATCAGAAAACAATTTCTGCATGGTGGTCAACTGCATGGCTCAAAGCTGACAAAGTATTTTTTACAACATTATTTGAATATGATAATGTAAATAGATCAAAACCTGAATTTAGAAGAGCTTTTGATAATTCTGGAAAACTATTATTACAATTTTCATCAGTAACAAATGATTTTGAAAAAGTTACTAAATTAAATAATTATTTAGATGAAGATATGTCTCTTGGAGGATATGGAAGTGCAATATTAGGAAAAATATTTCCATTAGGAAGTCAAGGTGAATCATTTTTTTATACAGGTGCTCAAGGTGAACAGTCATATTATAATGGTAACTTTTATGTCTTTGGAGAATTAGCAGCAGGAAGTTGTTTTGCCCAATCTGAAGGAAAATATACTTATCAAGAATTTAATGGTAATATGTTCTACAAAATAAATGAAGATTTTGTTTTTGTAAGTAGGCTAAAACAACAAACTACTTGGAATTGGGGAGCTTTAAGGCAATTAATTTTAGATAATGACGCAGGATTGAGAGGTTATAGATTAAATTCATTATCAGGAGATAATAGAATCATTGCTAATGCCGAAATAAGATTTTTACCAAATTACAATTTTTGGATATTTAATGCTTCAGCAGTAGCATTTTGGGATTTAGGAACTGTGTGGAATCAAGCTATAAAATTAAATCAATCACAATTTCACCATTCTTTGGGAATTGGATTCAGGCTTCACAACAATAAATCAACTAAAGAAAGTAACACTATTAGATTTGATTTTGCTTATAATTTTGATGAAAAGAAAATTGGTTTTGTATTTTCAAGTGACCAATTATTTTCAGCATTTAGCAGACATGAATTCAAATTACCAAAACTATTTGGAAGTGATTTTGAAGGTCAATAAAAAAACTTTAAATTAAAAACAACCCAACTCTCTTGCTATAACTAATCTTTGAATTTCAGAAGTACCCTCACCAATTTCTAATAATTTCTGATCTCTATAATATTTTTCAGCATCATATTCTTTCATTAGTCCATATCCACCTAATATCTGTACACAATGGTTGGCAGCAGTATGTGCAATTTCAGAACAATTTAATTTTGCAATAGCTCCTTCTTTAGTAATTTTCAAACCTTCTTCGCACATTCTGCATACATCATAAAGATAGTTTCTAGCTAATTCAATTCCAATTTCCATATCTGCAAATTTAAATGCTGTTGCTTGATATGTTGAAATAGCTTTTCCAAAAGTTTTTCTTTCTTTTGCATATTTCAAAGCATATTCAGATGCACCTTGTGCTAGTCCTAATCCCATAGCAGCAATAGATAATCTACCTCTATCAAGAGTACTTAGCATTTGTTTGAAGCCTTCACCTCTTTTACCAAGCATATTTTCTTTAGGAACTCTAACATCTTCAAAAATTAATTCACCTGTATTCGAACTTCGCCACATCATTTTTCCGTGCATTTCTTTTGTAGTAAATCCTTTAGTGCCATTTTCAACAATAAAACAAGATAATTCTTTTTTGTTATGGCTTTTATGACCAGTAACTGCAAGTACAGTAGATCCTAAAGTAACATCAGTAGATGAATTAGTTATAAATATTTTTGATCCATTTATAATCCAATCATTTCCATCTTCTATAGCTGTGGTTTGTGTATTACCTGCATCAGATCCAGCTTCAGGTTCAGTAAGACCAAATCCCCATAGTGAACCACTTGCAATTTTAGGTAAATACTTTTTCTTTTGTTCTTCATTTCCAAAATAGTATAATGGACCAGCACCCAGAGAATTGTTAGCTGCTATAGTTGCAGCTTGAGATGCATCAATCCTCGCTAACTCTTCAACAGCTATAATATATGAAACATAATCTAATTCACTACCACCATATTTTTCAGGAATAAATGCAGCAAGCAAACCTAATTCAGCCATTTGTTGAGTTAGCTTGTAAGAAAACTTTTCACTTTCATCAAGCTCTTTTGCTAATGGTTTTATTTCTTCTTCTGCAAATTTGCGAATAGTATCTCTAAGTAAAATTTGTTCTTGAGTTAAATTTCTATTTAATGGCATTATTATCTCTAAATTTATAAATTTTAAAAATTACAAATCTACATCTATTACTTTTTTATCTAAAATAAAAGCATTACCTTCTAAATATAAACATCTAACATTATTTTGTAATGACAAATTAGTAGGATTAATTAAATCACAATCAATAATTAAATCATTTCCAGAAGTTGGTACAATTCTAATTGGGAAATTAATACCATGAGTTAAATTTACTATCATTCCAGTAGCAACTGCACCAGTACCACAAGAACCAGTTTCTTTTTCAACACCTCTTTCATAAGTTCTTAAGTATGCTTTGTTATCTTTTACTTCATAAAAGTTAACATTTGTACCATTTGGTGAAAAATCAACATGATTTCTAATTTTACTTCCAATTTTTTCTACATCAAAATTATTTAAATCTTCAACTTGAATTACACAATGATCTGTTCCAACATTTACATAATTATAATTGAAAGATTCATCATCAATATTAATTTGAGTTAGTTCAGTAATTTTATTTTGAGGAGGTAACTTTAATTTAATATTACTTACTTTAAACTCTGCAGCATAAGAATTACCAGCCATTAAAAACTTAATAGTTTTCTTATCAAATCCAATCATTTTATTTGCAAATCTGGCAATGCTTCTTCCACCATTGCCACACATCATTCCATTTGAACCATCTGGATTAAAAAAATCACAAGTAAAATCAAATTCACTATTACCTGAATTTAACATTAATAAACCATCGGAAGCAAATCCATTTTCTTGATTGCATAAGATTGGGGCTAATTTTTGACCAATCTCTATGTCTAAGTTTTTAATTCTATTATCTGTAACTGTAAAATAATTACCAGATGCAGACATATAATATATTTCTATTTTCATAAACTCTTTTTATTTGTTAATATATCAGAAATTTCATTGTGAATAATTCCATTGCTTGCTATTAAAGACTTATCCCATATAGTGTATTTAGTCTTATCATATTGAGTAACTTTGCCACCTGCTTCTTGAACAAGTAACATTCCAGCAGCTACATCCCAAGGATTGAGAGAAATCTCCCAAAAAGCATCAAATCTTCCTGCTGCAACGTAAGCTAAATCTAAGGCTGCAGAACCAAGCCTTCTAACTGGAATACCATTTTGTATAATATCAACAAAATGTTTCAAACAGTTATCTGGATTTTCGCTAATATTATATGGAAATCCAGTAACTAAATATGACGAAAAAAAATCATTTGTATTAGATATTGATATTTTTCTATCGTTCAAATAAGCTCCTTTACCTTTTTCAGCAATAAAAAGTTCGTTTTGCATTGGCTGGTAAACTACTCCAGTAATTAGTTCACCATCATACAAACATGCAATACTTACAGAAAATATTGGAACAGAATGAGCAAAATTTACAGTACCATCTAAAGGGTCAATTACCCATAAATAATTTCCAGTAATACCAGTATCACCACTTTCTTCTGCTAAAAATTGATGGTCTGGAAATGAATTTTTAATATAATCAATAATAGCTTTTTCAGCTAAATAATCATATTCAGTAACTAAATTATTTTTACCTTCTTTGTTAGTAATTTCAAACGAACTACCAAACCCATCTGATAAAATTTTACCAGCTATTAATGCTGCTTCTTTGGCAATTAAAGTAATATTACTAAACATTATATTAATATTGTTGATTTTTATATACAAAAATACTAAAAATATACTATACATTTACATAATTTTAGTTAATTTTGTATTCAAATTAATTTAAATTTAAGAAAATGATAAATATTCGTAAAAATGCACTTTTCTCTTTGACTTTATTTTTTATATTTCATACATTTAGCTATACACAAATTGAATATAAAGCTATTACAGGTGTAAATGGTAATCAAATTGATACATTGTCGTTAACAAATTCTAATAAAATTCAAAGTGATAATCAAGGCTTATTAGAAAAAGAAATAGATATAGATAAATATATTGTTGGACCAAGCGATGAATTTACTATTAGTATATTAAATTCTAATTCAAAAGAATTAATAATAACAATGTTACCTGATGGAAGCTTAATAATTCCAAAAGTAGGTGTTCTTAATCTCAAACAGCTTACCTTAAATCAAGCATATACTATAATTAAAGAAAAAATAAAGTCTATATATAGAGCTGATGAAGTTAATGTAGCTTTGACTAAACTGAAAAAGTTTAAAGTTATAATTAGTGGTGCAGTTGTTAGACCTAATATTGTATTTGCAAGCTCAGTAGATAGGGTTTCAGAAGTTATTGAAAGGGTTGGGGGGTTTAAAAAGGAATCTTCTTTAAGAAAAATAATGCTTATAAGAGGTGATGAAAAAAATGAAATAATTATTGATTTGATGAGATTTTATTATAATAATGAAAAATTAATGAATCCGTTTGTACAAGGTGGAGATCAAATAATTGTTTACCCAATAAATAGAAATGTAAGTATAGGAATTTATGGTGAAGTTCCAAATCCTGGTGAATTTGAATATTTAAACGGTGATTCATTATCTACATTGTTAAAATTTTCTCAAGGTTTCTTTGAATCTTCATTGCTTGATTCTGTTATTTTGGTTAGAAAAAATAAAGTCAATAATTCCTTAAATTCTACTATAATTGATTTAAGTAACTGGAATAAATTAAGTAAATCTGAAATTAACTTATTAGATATACCTTTAGAAGCAAGTGATAGAATTTATGTTAAAAAGAGAGAAGATTTTGAAAATAATAAATATATTGTAATTTCAGGTGAAGTTAGGTTCCCAGGTAAATATGCTTTAGATGAAGGCAAAGATAGAGTTTCAGATTTAATAAAATTATCAGGTGGATTCACTGAAAGAGCTGATTTTAATAAGACAACTTTTATTAGGCAATCTGAATCTGAAGTTGTGGATGATGTATTAAGAAGGTTAGAAAAAATGCCACCTTCAGAAATGTCTCAAAGTGAAGCAAGATATTTTCAAGTTAAAATTAATGAAAAGAAAGGTGTTATGGCAGTAAACTTTAAGAATATTATTGACAAAATAAATATAGCTGATAATATACTTTTAAGAAGTAGAGATTCAATTGTAGTGCCTTATAAGAAAGATTACATTAGTGTTCAGGGAAGAGTAAATAATCCTGGATATGTAGCATATAATCCTATTTATAAATATGAGGATTATATAGTCTTGGCTGGAGGTTTTGGATTTAGATCTGATCCAGATGAGGCATTTATAACAAAATCTAAAGGGGAGCAGTTTTTAGCAAGTAAAAAAAACTATATAATTGAACCTGGAGATGCAATCTTAGTTCCACCAGTTGAAGATAAAACATTTTTTCAAGCATTTAAAGAAGTATTATTGATTACTACTCAGTTAATAACTGTAGCTGGTATTTTATTAACCATAACAAAAAAATAGGTACATTAGAAATGTTGGAACAAGAATTAAATATTACTTCAATTTTAAATCTAATTAAATTTAATAAAAAATTTATATTAACTTTCATTTTAGTTTCAAATTTATGTGCTGGAATCTATCTTTTAATTGCACCACAAACATTTACTTCTTCAATAAAGTTAATGCCTCCAAAGGAAGTAAATAGTGGTGGTGGACTTAGCTCATTTTTACAAAGTATGGCAGGGAATGCTCTTAGTTTAGGTGGGGCAGGTAAAACAACTCAATCAGCTATTTTTGCTGAAATATTAAAAAGTAGATTGATAATGGATTCAATTGACAGCAAATTAAATCTTGTAAACAATAATGTATTAGGGACAAAAGGCAAAACTAATTATTATAATAAATTATCAAACATAGTAGAAGTAAGTATGGATAAAAGTGGGTTTATTACCTACACTGTCAATTTTACAACTTCATATTTTGCTAATAGTAGAAATGAGATTGAAGCAGCTGAATTTTCTCAAAAAATTGCTAGTAATGCTATTATATCTTTAGATGAAATACTAAGAAACAAAAATATTTCTTCTGCTAAAAAATCAAAAGAATATATTGAAATTGAACTTAAAAGATATTATTCAAAATTAGATACTATTTCAAAAAATCTAGAATATTTTCAAGAGAAAAACAAAGTGTTGGCTTTAGAGGATCAAACCCAAGCAATTGTTACTCAAGCTATTACATTGGGTACAGACTTAAACAAATATCAAACTGAATTGAACCTTGCTTTAATTCAATATGATAGAAAGACACCTTATGTTCAAACTCTTCAAAAACAAGTTGATTTTATTAAAAGTCAATTAAACAAAGTTCAAAGTGGTTCTTTTTTTGAATCGAATGATTTTGCTTTTCCTTTAAAAAAAGTTCCTCAGCTTGCTAGAGAATATACAAATTTATTTAGAGATAAAAAGATAATTGAACAAGTGATAATGTATTTGGAAACACAAAGACATCAAGAAGCTATTCAAGAAGAGAAAGACTTACCTATTGTTGAAATATTAGAAGATGCAATAGTACCAGAATTTAGAACTTTACCTAATAAATCAATAACTCTAACTTTAAGTTTTATTATGTCAATTATTTTATGCTTCAGTTATTTAATTGTAAATTCTTTACTCAAAGGGAATTTGTATTTGAAAAAAGTTGAAATTGAGAATAAAACCATTATAAATTAATTGAATAAATTTCAAAACATTAAATATCTTTTTTGAAATCAACTAATTCTTTAGCGTTTTTCATACTATTTTCTGTAATTTTTTCACCTGATATTAAATGTGCTATTTCATAAACATATTCTTCTTTTTTTACTTCAGAAATAATTGAATTCGTGCTTAATTTATCTGTATATTTACTTACTTTGAATAATCTATCTGAAAGTGAAGCTATTTGAGCTTGATGAGTAATTGAAATTATTTGAGTGTGTATTGCGATTTTATTCATTTCTATTCCAACTTTCTGAGAAATTCTACCACTAATTCCAGTATCTATTTCATCAAATATTAAAAGTTTTTTATTGTTATTTTTATTAATTGAAATTAAGCTTAAAATAATTCTTGATAATTCTCCACCAGATGCAGTATTTTCAATTTGTTTCAGATTATTACCTTTTATTGTAGAAATCAAAAAATTAACATCATTAAATCCATATTGATTATAATATAAATCATTAATTTTAATAAAATTGTAGTCTTTTTTCAAATCTGTAAATTCTAATTCAAAATCAAAATACTCAAAACCTAAATTCTGAATAATAGGAATAATTTTGTTTTTAATTTCTTTTATACTTTTTAATCTAATTGAATTAATTTCAATTGCACTTTTTTCAAGTTTTGATTTTTCATTTGATATTTTTAATTCAATTTCATTGAGTTTTAAATCAAAATCTCCATTTGAAATTACTTCTAATACTAATTTATTTTTGATTTTAATTGTGTTCTCAATCGATCCATATTTTTTAATTAATCTATTAAGTATTACTAATCTAAGCCTAAGAGATTCAATTATTTCAGGAGAAAAGTCTATACCATTTTCAATCTCATTAAAAGTAAATAATGCTTCTTTTAAAGTAATTATTGATTTACTTAATTCAGATATTAAACTTTCATTATTGTAATTGTATTTATTTAATATGTTTAAATTTTTAATTAATTTGTTGATATTTGGAATTATTGAATTATCATTATTTTCAAGTATTTCTAAACATTGAGAGCTTAATTCCTTTATTGTTTCAGAATTTTCAAATGTTAAAAGCTGTTTTTCAATTTCAATATTTTCATTTTCAATTGGATTTACAATATTAATATCTTCTAAGTCCTTAATTTTATACTCTAAATTCAAATTTAGTTCTAAAGATTTTTGTTTAATTTCTT
>JAYTXK010000290.1:0-1758 GCA_043743005.1 Ignavibacteriota bacterium | reverse complement strand
CATTTACCATCGACCCACTGTAATCCATAGTAAGTACAATTTGATAAGGAATAGAATCGCCAGCTCCAAATTCTCTAACATTATAAATAGGAACATTTTCTAATCGAGATTTGTAAACTTTACCAACCTTTTCGTATAAATTTCCAAAATACTTTGCAGACTTATCTTTTTTATACGGATCAGCCATATTAGTAACAAAATGACCTAATGAATCAAATACCCTTGCATAAAAATAAACTGAATCGGGGTATTTACTTGTTTCTAATCTAAAAATATCATAGATAATTTGCTTAGTATCAATAGAATCAATTGGTTTAGTACTAGTAATATAAATTTGTTTCTTTGGAGTATCAACTGCAGAAATAACTTCATTAGTCATATCAAAACCAGTTGGTCTATTGCGAGTGCTTGAGCAAGAATTTATAACTACTACTAAAAGTATAAATAAAATATAATGAATAGTATTCTTCTTGATTTTAATCTGCATTAAATTGTATTTTGTTAACTTAAAGAATTGATATAACTATTTACGAATTTCTTTGATTGACATTGTAAATTAATTGATATTTAATCTTAAGTGGAAAAATGCCAAAAGTTTGTAAAATGATTTGCAATTTTTTTGTTTTAAAATAGTTATATTTGATGTTAGATAACTTGAAAAATTCTAATTTACTTTTCAATTAAATTAATTCAATATGACTTTTACAATTCATAACATATTCAATAAAAACTATTTAAAAATTGTTTTTATTTTATTTACATCTTTAACTTTATTTATTGGTAATACTTGTACAGATAAAAAAAGTAATTCGCCAATAAACCAGAAAAAAGCATTAGATGAACAAATAAAAGAAGTTGATATTTTGACAGATTATCAGGATACACTATTATATAATAAATTTGGCAAAGATGTGATTTCCGAAACAAAAATCATGGAAATACTCTATGGCTCTTTTGACGTAAAAAGTGGAATTTCAATATGGAAAGCTAAAAAAACTGATTCAAAAATAATTTTAGACAAAGTAAGCAAAGATGGCAATTTGCATACTAAAATTCATTTATCGCATTTATTTGTTGCTGATAGTGTTCAGCATCTAATTGTACTAACCGAAACTTCACTTAGAGATGAAAATGGTGAAAATATAGATAATTGTCCTGCTTGTGCTCCAATGCTCGGAGCAGCATTATTTAAAAAGAAAGCTGATAAATGGTATTTACAAACTTTTGAAAGAAATTTGGGATTAAGCGGTTCTTATGGCAAACTTAATGTTCCAAATTTTGTAAAAATGGGTGAAAAAAGTTATGGTTTCCTTTTGGAATGGGTAAAAAGAAATAATAATCACTATTCTGGTGGATTAACTATTTTGGGTTTGTCCAATAATACTTTTAAAATTTTTGGCTCTATGAATACTTGGGAAGAATATCAAGGCGATAATCCCGAACTTACAACAAACTTAATTAATAGTGAAGTTGAAATTTTGCCAGAAAAAGGCAAACAATTCTATGATATTAAAATCAAAATAAAAGGAAATAAATCATTAAATGATGATTTTAAAAATTCAGTTTCATCATATTTTGAAGAAATAAAAATCTTTTCATATAAAGAAAAAGAAAGGGAATACAAGCAATCTGCTAATAGTTTTGTTAGATCTTTCAAAACTTTAGAGCAAGAGCGAGTTGTTGGTTATAAATACCGTTGGGGACAAGATGATTATTATATTGAAAAATAATGTTATGCTTAAATCGTTAATAACTTAC
>JAYTXK010000289.1:0-5708 GCA_043743005.1 Ignavibacteriota bacterium | reverse complement strand
TTCCTATTTACTTTTTATTTTTGATACTTTTAATATCTTGTGATGTAGTATTACCCCTATCTAATTCTGAAGATTCTGTTTTAGATGGTAATATTGAGGGTTTGAATAATTCAGAACTTCAGCAGTTCTTGAGAGGTGATGCAGCATTTAATAAATTAATATTTACCAAAGAAACTGGGTTAGGACCTATTTTTGTGTCAAATAGCTGTGGGAGTTGCCATACAATAGATGGCAAAGGGCATCCATTTTCAGCAATTACAAGATATAATTCAATAGATACAACTTTAAACTCATTAGAAGGGAACTTACACCAAATTCAGAACTTAGCATTGCCAGGCTATTTACCAGAAATTCTTCCTAAAAATGTCAAATCTACAAAGCTCTTAGCTCCTATTAATACTGGTTTGGGCTATCTCGAGCTTGTTTCAGATCAAGATATAATCTCAATGTCTGACCCCAATGATATTGATGGAGATGGTATTTCTGGAGTGCCAAGCTGGAACATTTTGCCTTGGTATTTAAAGCCAAATGAAAATTCTATTTCTCAAAACGGGAAATACATTCATAGATTTGGCAAGAAAGGAATTTCATATAATTTGCTCAATCAGGTAGTAAAAGCATTTAATCAGGATATTGGTATTACTTCAGTTTTTGAACCAAAAGATGTCTTTACTCATCAAGATATTGAACCTGAGATAAATCAAAATGTAATTAATGATATTGTTCAATATTTACGTACTTTAAAAGCTCCAATTCAGCGAAATCAAAATAACTCTGACGTTATTGATGGAAAAATTATCTTTAAAAATATTGGCTGTAATAGTTGCCATAAAGAAATTTTAAAAACTGGATTTTCTCAAATTTCAGCATTTTCGAATAAAGAATTTTACCCTTACACAGATTTGCTACTTCATAATATGGGAAGTAATCTTGATGATGAATATACAGAAGGTAGTGCTTTAAGCTCTGAATGGCGTACAGTACCATTATGGGGATTGGGGCTTGCTCCAAATTCACAAGGTGGAAAATACTACCTTTTACATGATGGAAGAGCAAGCAGTATTGAAGAAGCCATTTTGTACCATGGTGGAGAGGCAAGCCAAAGAAAATCAAATTATATAAAATTATCTCAAACTGATAAAAATAAACTAATTAAATTCTTGGAATCGCTTTAATATGAATAAAGATAATAAATAATGGAAAGAAAAGAATTTATAAAATCATTTGCTTATGCCTGTGTTGGTGGATTAGCTATTACTACTCTAATTCAAAGCTGTGCAAGTGAAAATTACTATGCAAAGTCTTTTGAAAAGGTCAAGCAAATAATCATTAAAAAAAGTGAGTTTGTATATTTTGAAGATAATGTCCAAAAAATGAGAACCTATGTGCTAATTAATACTTATTATAATAAATTCCCAATTTGTATTTTTTTGATAAATGAAAATGAATATTCTGCTTTGCTTTTGGAATGTACTCACAAAGGATGTGAGTTAAATCCAAATAATAACCATTTAGTTTGTCCTTGCCACGGTAGTGAATTTAATAATAAAGGTGTAGTTCAAAATCCTCCAGCTGAAGCAAATTTAAAACAATTTAAAATTAAAATAGATGAAAATTATATATACATTCAGCTTTAGAATATTTTGTTTGTGTTTGATATTTATAATAGATTTAAATTCTCAAATAGATACAACTTTAACAAAATTAAATATGGATGCAACATATTCTAGACCACTTTTAACTCAAGAGAAAATTCCAATTGCAATTGGTGGATATGTAGAGGCTAATACTCAATTTAGCCAAACAAAGGGTATTTCAGATGGTTTCTCTTTTCAAGCACGACGAATGACTTTATTTTTTTCATCAACAATTGCTAAAAATATAAAGTTCTTTTCTGAAATTGAATTTGAAGATGGTACAAAAGAAATAAATTTAGAATTTGCTGCTATTGATATTGAATTTAACTCTTTATTAAATTTAAGAGGAGGTATAATTGTAAATCCAATTGGCTCATTTAACCAAAATCACGATAGTCCAAAGTGGGATTTTATAGATAGACCAATTTCTTCCACTACTATTATTCCTTCCACTCTTTCTAATGTTGGGTTTGGACTCTTTGGTAAGTACTTTTTTAATAATTGGACCATTGGATACGAAACATATTTAACAAACGGTTTTGATGATAAAATAATTTTGAATAATGAAAACAAAACATCACTTTCTGCTGGTAAAATTAGTAAGTCAAAATTTGAAGAAAGTAATAGTGGTTTGCCAATGTTTACTGGTAAGATAGCTATTAAAAATAGAGAAATTGGAGAGATTGGAATATCATATCTTACTGGTGTTTATAATAAGTGGAAGCAGGAAGGAATAATAATTGATGAAAAAAGAAGTGCAAGTATTTTAGCTTTAGATTTCAATTCTACATTATTACAAAACAAACTATATGTAAATGCTGAATTTGCAAAAGTATTTGTCCAAATTCCATCAAATTATTTAGAGCAATTTGGAAGAGAACAATTTGGTGGATATTTAGATTTGATATATACTTTGTATAATGATAAAATATTTGAATGGCAAAATGCAAAATTAAATTTTGGAATACGTTTGGAATATGTAGATTATAATCAAGGGAATTTTATTTCAACTGGAGCAAATATATATGATGAAAAAATAGCAATAGTACCGAGTATAGCTTTCAGACCAGTGGGTTCATCAGTAATTAGATTAAATTATAGATATGAAAATCAAATAGACCTTTTGGGAAATTCAACTATTAGAACTGGGGTAATTCAATTTGGTTTTGCTACTTATTTTTAATAATAAAAGATAATACTTTGATTTTAATTAAAAAATACTTATATTTGAATCCACTACCTAAATGAAATCTCTTACAACTCAATGGAAAATGTTTGGAGGACTTTGCTTTAATTAAGGCAGGATGCCCTATTTTTTTACTTTAAGTGATAAAATATACATTATGCCTTCAATTGTAAATACAAATAATTCAATTAAATCAAACATAATTGCAGATTTAGCTTTAAATTATTCCCAAAAATCTGGAACAAGTTTGGCTCAAAGCCAACTTAGGTTATCAACTGGTAAAAGAATAAATCAAGCAACTGACGATATTTCTGGCTTTATAACTTCAAATACTTTAATTGCAAGAAATAGCGAACTTAAATCTGCTCTAAGATCATCAGATGAAGCATTGAATGTTGTAGCAATAGCTCAAAATTCTTATGAAAATATTTCAAATTTGCTAACTGAAATAAAAAGCTCAGCAGCAACTGCATCTTCTTCTTCATTGGGTACTGATGAAATTGTTGCTTTAGGTAAAGCATCTTATAGATTAGCTCAACAAATCCAATTAGTTGTTGATTCTACGGCGTTTAGTGGAAGGCAGTTATTATATGGTAATTTCTCAGCTCAGTTTACTGTTGGAAGTAGTGCAAATAATAATACATTAAAATTAAATGTGAATTTATCATATAATAATACTGATTTGAATGTAGAAAGTGGTAATTTCAAATTATTTAGTACAAAAAACAATCTTGACAGTTCTGGTATCTCAAATTTTGGTGGTATTTCAAATTTGGATTTATCACTATTAAATAGTATTTCTAATAATGAATTAGGAATTTTTGCAAATAGTGTTATAGGAGATACGATTTCAAGTTTGGCTGATGCTTTAAAAAATATTAGTAATGTGGCAGCTTATTTGGGAGGAATTCAAAATAGATTACAATCTCAAAATGAAATAATAAATTCCCAAATGGTTAATTATAGCAGTGCTATATCAAGAATTCAAGATACAAATGTTGCAGATGAACAGTTAAATTATTCAAAAAGTGCTTTTTTACAAAGCTCATCATTAAGTTCACTTTCACAAGCCAATTTAAGCCCTTTTAATTTGTTTAGACTATTTACGAATTAATTCCTAAATTAAAATATTATCTTTCCACATAATTTCACTTTTTTGTAATAAGCAACTTTATATTTGATTTTTAAAGATAACATTTAAAATATAAAACATTTGCTATTAATAGATTTCTTAATACAAAAGTATAAAATAATGAAACATAAAAATTAAGTTTATATTTCGTCTATAATATATTTTAATTTCATTTACAAAATTATATTTGCTATATTACGTTTCTAAAAACTTAACTTTATGAGAAAATACTAATGATTTGCAAACTATTTTTGTTTTTTATACTTTTATCTATTTCAACTACTGCATTTTCAAAAGCAGATCAAATTCAATTTAAAGCAAATTCATCAAATTTAAATCCTAAAAAAGGAGATGAATTTCAAATACAAGTAAAGTTTACTTTAGATAAACATTGGCATACATACCCAATGAAAGAGCAAATTGGTCCTGATGGAATTGGACCAACAGCAACAGAAATAAAAGTAAAACCTGAGTCAAAAATTATACTAAATGGTAAAATTACTTCATCAAAAACAATCAAAAAGTATGATGAAAGTTTTAAAATGAACGTTGAGAGCTTTGAAGGAAGTGGATTTTATATTATACCAGTCAAAGCCAAAAAAGATTTGAATTTTACAAAAGACTCAATTTTAATTGAAATTTATACTCAATATTGCGATACAACTTGTATTGTTAAAGAGTTTAATATTCCAATTTCAAAAGAACTTTTCAAAATAAGTGAAGCAAAGGACATTGATACAAGTTCAAGTATTGCTTCAATTTCAAAAGTAGAAAATAATAGCTCAACTACAAACAAAACTCAAAAGCCAGCAATTACAAACAAAACAGATTCTCAAAAAGAATTCGATGCTGCAATTCAAAAAGGTATTGGTTCATTTATATGGTTAGCAATAGGAGCTGGAGCTTTGTCATTGCTCACTCCTTGTGTTTTTCCAATGGTACCTATTACTGTTTCATTTATTACAAAAAGAGCTGAAAAAGCACATAAAAAAGGTTTGAGAGATTCTTTGATTTTCGCTTCTGGTATAATATCAACTTTTACAGTTATAGGTTTTGCAGTCTCGCTCATTTTTGGTGGGGCAGGTGGCTTAAGCGATTTGGCAGCTAATGGTTGGTTCAATTTAGTTTTAGCAATAGTAATTGTTATTTTAGCATTGAATTTATTTGGTGCATTTGAAATTCAATTACCAACTTCACTACTTAATAAGCTAAATGCAAAAAGTCAAGGAAATGGACTAACTGCAATATTTTTAATGGGGTTGACATTTTCACTTACATCATTTACTTGCACAGTTCCATTTGTATCATTAGCATTGGGATCAGCTGCAACAGGTAAATGGTTTTATCCAATTATTGGTATGTTAGCATATTCTTCTGTATTTGCTGCACCTTTTTTCTTATTATCTTTATTTCCAAAAGTATTAAAAAGTCTTCCTAAATCTGGTGGCTGGATGAACAACATTAAAGTTGTTTTTGGATTTTTAGAAATAGCATTTGCTATTAAATTCTTTAGCAATGTTGACCTTGCTTGGAATTTGAATATGCTTCCTAGAGAAGTATTTTTATCTGCTTGGATTGCTTGTTTGCTGCTTGCAACTTTGTATATTTTAGGATTTTTCAAAATGAAATTGGATTCTGAAACTGATAGAGTTGGTGGAATAAGAGCAATGTTTGCAATTGCATTTGCTACACTTACTATTTATTTGATTTTTGGATTATCTGGTAAAACTTTTTTCAATGATTTGAATTCGTA
>JAYTXK010000288.1:0-6751 GCA_043743005.1 Ignavibacteriota bacterium | reverse complement strand
TTTCATTATTGTTGGTATTGTCCAACCTGAAGGTGCCATTGTGAAACCAACATTATTCCTTAGTAATTTTAATTGTGTAACATTTACTGTTTTTTTGCTTTCATTTTTTAACCAAAAATCTTTTGTTATTGGTGCATCTGCTGGCTTGAAATTCCCAAAAGATTGATCTTTGTAAATCATTAATTTTGTTGCAAAATTTTCTATTACTATCATTGTATCATTACCTGCTCTATCTTTGAAAACTAATACTGCTCTCGAGTCTAATAATGGATCAATTGGAAATAATTTCCAATTGGCAGTTATAGTTTCTCCTGAAATTATTTCACTAATTTTAAATGTATAATTATAAGATGAGTCTGGGTCTGTTATCATATAAGCATCTGAAAGATTTGATCTTGTTGCTGGATCATCTGGTCTATCAGTTACAGTTCCATTATTAACTGTTCCATCACAATCTTTTTTGAAGAGAGGCAAAGGACAAACAGTATCTTTAATTTCAAGTGCTGCTAATGCTGTTGATGTTGGGAAACCATAAGAATCGTAATAATCAAAACCATATCCATAACATCCAAATTTATAACCTAGAACACTTCTCATTCTGAATACACCATCTCTTGGAATTGCAATATTTTTCATTCCATATCTTTTACCATTTACTGGAATGTTAAATCTTTTATCAGCTCCATCATAATTTGCTAATTTTTTATAAACCCATTTTGAGCCATTCCATATTCCAAATTCTAAGTCATCAGACATAAAACCTGCGTCATTAAGCTCATAACATATATTCATAAAACTAAAACTCATCTTTTCTCCACCTGCTGCATTCACTGCTGCAAACATAATATCACTTTGATATTGTTCAACTGGAGTTATTAGCATTTGGAAAGGATCTGTATTTACCTGTACTGCATCATCAGTAGTACCTGGGTTATAATACATAATAGATATTGGTTTATTGGCAGTATATACAACAGGGAAAGGGGATCTTGCATCACTAAGTGGTGTTGCTCTTTCTTCCAAATATCCAGTTCCTCTTGTTCCACCACTTGTTTTAATAGTAAATGCATAATTACCATCTCTAAATACATCAGTATTAGGATATTTAGCAAATATTCTAATTATCCCAGGTTTGCTTCTATCATGGCAAACAGGTATTAATAATGCCTTACCCCAAGTTTCTGTTGGCATTTCCATCTCACAATTGTAATCACAAGCATATACTTCTAAAGGTATATTAGCACAGTGAATGCCAGTATTTACAGCAACTGGTTTATTAGCTACAATCTTAGAACCTGCAATATCCATAAAATTTTTCTGAGCACCAACCACCCAAACATCACCTTTTTGCAAAGAGAAATTGACAGATTGTCCAGCAACTAATGATTTTGATGTTGTTTCAACAGTAGAAACACCATCTCCACCCATAGTATAAGTAACTTTAGTGTTATCATAAGCTGCTGTTACTAAAGTCCAAGCAACTAAACCAGGCCAAAATGAAGATGTGTAAGGTCCAGCAATGTATTCTTTACCAAGACCATTGGTTGGCAAACACAACATACCATCTGAAGTATATTTAAATCTCACCATACAATATAATACAAAAGGATTATCTGAAAATATATGAATCCCCAATCCTCTGTAAATTTGAGCTGGAGGAGTTGCTTCATTAAAACCATGTAAGAAAGGTTGACCATCACCAGGGCTTAAATCAAAAACTGTCAAGCCACCTGCAAGCACTGATCTTGTTTCATATTTACCTCTACCAGGTATTTCCATAGTTATTTTATTTTTACCAGGACTTACACAAAAGCATCTAACAAAGTTTTGACCTGGTACATCTTCATAACAAGGTGGTATAGCAAACCAATAATCTCTTCCAGAGCTTGTAGCTCCAGCTAATAATGGCATTTTCTTAGCAATGTCATCATCTATAAATTTTTCTCCAGCTGCTTTCAAACTCATTGATAATGCACCAATGAAAAGCAAAGCAATTAAGAGGGATTTTTGTAAAACATTTTTCATAACGATACTCCGATTAGTATTTTAATAATGTTAATAATTAATTTCAATTTTATATTTTCCAAATTATTCATTTTTTTTTAATTAAAAAACAAATATTTTGAAAATATGGATTTATTATTTGATATATAAACTAATAAGTGTGGATTTTGTTACACATATTTAGCAATATTTTTTTAAAAAACTTAAAATAATTCAAAATAAATTTTTCATAAAATAAAAAAGTTTGTTATTTAGTAAATAACAAGGTATATTAATTAATATTTATTTTTGATATAAGATAAATAACTATTTCAAATTAATTAAACAGTTCTTTATTTTTTTATTATTTTCTTAATCTTTTTCTAAAGTCTGAGATTGTTTTTTCTAAGCCTTCTCGCCTTCCAATTTTAGCTTGCCAATTTAATAAAGCATTTGCTTTTGTAGTATCAGGTTGACGAATTTTGGGATCATCAGCAGGTAAATCTTCAAATACTATTTTTGCATCATTGCCAATTATTGAAATTACCTCTTTTGCAAGGTCAAGCATAGTTATTTCATCTGGATTACCAATATTTACTGGGTAATTTTCATCAGACATTAATAATCTATAAATTCCTTCAACTAAATCATCTACATAACAAACAGAACGAGTTTGTGAACCATCTCCATAAACTGTTACATTTTGTCCACTTAATGCTTGGTTGATAAAATTTGGAATTGCTCTACCATCTTGTAGTCTCATTCTTGGTCCATAAGTATTAAATATACGTACAATTCGAGTATCAACACCATGGAACCTATGATATGCCATTGTCATTGCTTCAGCAAATCTTTTTGCTTCATCATATACTCCACGCATACCAACTGGATTTACATTGCCCCAATAAGTTTCAGGTTGTGGATGAATAAGTGGGTCGCCATAAGTTTCACTTGTACTTGCTATCAAAAATCTTGCATTTTTAGCTTTTGCAAGTCCCAAAGTTTTATGAGTACCCAATGAACCTACTTTCAAAGTTTGGATAGGTAGTTTTAAATAATCAATTGGTGAAGCTGGAGATGCAAAATGTAGAATATAATCCAAATCACCTTCTACATATATATATTCAGTTACATCATGTTGAATAAATTTGAAATTTTTATTTCCAAAAAGATGAGCTATATTATCAGGAGAGCCAGTAACAAAATTATCCATACAGATTACTTCATCGCCCATGCCAATAAACTTATCACAAAGGTGAGAACCCAAAAATCCAGCACCACCAGTTATTAATACTCTTGCCATTTTTATTCTATAAATTAATTATCTAAACTTAATACTGCGTGGAATGCTTCTTGTGGTATCTCAACATTTCCCACTTGCTTCATACGCTTTTTTCCTTCTTTCTGTTTTTCAAGAAGTTTTTTCTTTCTTGAAATATCTCCACCATAGCATTTTGCAGTTACATCTTTTCTCATAGCACTAATATTAGTACGAGCTACAATTTTAGCTCCAATTGCTGCTTGAATAGCAACATTAAACATTTGTCTTGGAATTAAATCTTTTAATTTAGTACAAAGTCTGCGTCCCCATTCAAAAGATTTTTGTCTGTGAACTATGCAAGAAAGTGCATCAACAGGCTCCCCATTTAATAAAATATCTAATTTTACCAAATCACCTTCTCTTTCATTAATAAATTCATAATCCAAAGAAGCATAGCCACGAGTTGATGATTTTAATTTGTCATAAAAATCAAAGACAACTTCTGCAAGTGGCAGTTCAAAAGTTAAATCTACTCTTGTTGGTGTTAAATATGAAGTATTTAAAAGGATACCTCTACGGTCCATACAAAGCTTCATTATATTTCCAATATATTCAGTTGGAGTAATTATTTGAGCTTTGATATAAGGCTCCATAATACATTCCATTTCACCTATCGGAGGAAGTTGAGTTGGATTATCGACCATAATTTCTTCATAAGTATGCTGTCTAATGACCTTATACATTACGTTAGGCACAGTAGTTATGATTGTTTGGTTAAATTCCCTTTCCAATCTTTCTTGCACAATTTCCATGTGGAGCAAACCTAAAAACCCACATCTAAATCCTGAGCCAAGTGCTTTTGAAGATTCTGGCTCAAAACTAATGGCAGAATCATTAAGCAATAATTTGGATAATGCTTCTCTCAAATCTTCAAAATCATCAGCATCAGCAGGATAAATCCCACTGAATACCATTGGCTTAACTTCTTTAAATCCTGAAATTGCTTTTTCACAAGGGTTTTTAACAGTAGTAATTGTATCTCCAACTTTTGTATCATGCAAGCTTTTGATAGCAGCTGTTAAATAACCTACATTACCTGCCTTAAGTTCTTTTATATTTTGCCTTTTCATATACATCACACCAACTTCATCGGCAATGTATTCAGCACCTGTAGCCATAAATTTTATTCTATCGCCCGTCCTCAAAGTACCATTTAGAATACGCATATATACAATCACTCCTTGATATGAATCAAAGATAGAATCGTAAATTAGAGCTTGGAGTGGAGCCTCTGTATCACCTTTTGGTGCAGGAATTTTATCTACTATTGCATCTAAAATTTCATGAACACCCAAACCAGTTTTACCTGAACAAAGCAATATTTCTTCTGGCTTACAACCAATTAAATCAATTATTTGCTGTCTTGATGATTCTAAAGTAGTTGCTGCACTGGGCAAATCAACTTTATTCAAAACTGGAATAATTTCTAAATTATGTTCAATAGCCAAATAAAGATTACTAATAGTTTGTGCTTCAATTCCTTGAGTAGCATCAACTACTAAAATTGCACCTTCACAAGCAGCGAGAGAGCGAGAAACTTCATAAGAAAAATCAACATGACCGGGTGTATCAATAAGATTAAATGTATAATGAACATCATCTTTAATATGTGTCATTTGAATAGCATGCAATTTGATTGTAATACCACGCTCTTGTTCGAGAGGATTATCATCAAGAATTTGTGCATTGGTCATTTCTCGTTTTGATATTCTACCTGTCATTTCAAGCATTCTATCTGCGAGAGTAGATTTGCCATGATCAATATGTGCAATAATACAGAAGTTTCTAAAATTTTTCATTTGTGAGAATTCTTTTCGGATTTGTTATATTTATAGAACTCCAAAATTAACAAATTTTTCACTAACTATTAATATAAAATATTAGTTCGCTTACATTTCACAATTTAATTTAAAAATAAAATCATTAATAAAATTACAATTTTCACAACTTTTTTTATCTATTATAAATGTATTTTTCAGTTACTGCAAAAGGTCTAATTAGTCTGAAATCTCCAAATCCACTATTATCAGAAAAAATATATTCTCTATTTCCTTGATAAACCCATCTTTCATATCTTACTCCATTATTGGAATTATAGCTATTTTCAATATTATTTGGTTGACCAAATACTATAAAAACATTACCTTTATCGGTCAACCAACCATCAGAGTAAGATTTATAACTTTTATTTACATAAGCAATTCTTTTGAAATATTCATCAAAGGCTTCATTTCTGTCAGTATTTGGGGTTGGATCTAAATTTTTCCAAAACATATCAAATCTCAATTGCTTTTCATCATCATTTTTTCCTTCTTCAATATAATTCAAATCTTTTGAATTTGCGACATATCTTAATTGCTTTATTGCTGAACTTAAGTCTTTACGGACTATACCATTTACAGTTAATGTTGATTTCATCAATCTTTGGGCTACAGCAATTATATCTGATTCATTGTAAACACTATCTTTGCTGGGTTTGAGTGCTAATATTTTAAGATTATAGCTTGCACCTGCTTTAGTTATATTTGGAACTTTAATATATTGTTGAGATTTGCCATTAGGAACTTTTCTATTTTTTCTATCTCCTGAGGTAATTTGTTTGTTATCACTATCTGTGATTTCGTAAATAAAATCTATTTCTTTAGTTTCATTTTGATTATAAACTTCAAAAAAGCCAAAGTAACCATCTGTAAGTGAACCTACATTATCAGATAAATGTGGAGTGATTTTATATTTTCCATCAAGTTCTTCAATCGACGAAAGTATCATCAATCCACTTAAAGCAAAAGGATATAATTCATAATTCAAAATATTCATTTGTCTTGTTCTTTCACCTTCTTTTTTCCCATATTCGTCTGTAATATGTAACTTTATTTTGTAATCTCCAGATAAAAGCTGCATTTGAATTGCACTAAAATCAAATTTGCCAGAGCCTCCTTGTGAATCATAATAAGTATTTTCTTTAACAAACTTACTTAAATGTTTTTCAACTACATTGATATTATTTTTATCATAAATTACGAGGCTAATCCTATATTTTGCAATATATTTGCCATCAATAAATTTGAATTCCAAATTTTGATATGGTACAACTGCAAATACATCTATTCGACCTTTTCCTATTGTATCAGATTTAAATACAATTGCATCTAAAAAAAAAGATAAAGAATTATCTTGAGCAACTAAGGAAAGATTAAATAAAAGAAAAAAAATTATATGTTTTATTTTCATTTTGAATTTAAATTATTTAACTATACAAATTTAATTAAAAGAATTTTATTACAATACTAAATGATGAAAATATTTATCAATAATAAACTTTATCAAGTATTTGGTAATTAAAGAGAATTTTTTAACACCCCGTCAGTCTTTTGGACTGCCACCCCTCTATTTAGGCGTAGCCTAAGGAGAGGGGAATTTTAATGTAATTTACTTTGCAGTATTTTG
>JAYTXK010000287.1:0-3068 GCA_043743005.1 Ignavibacteriota bacterium | reverse complement strand
GAAAATAAGAAAAGTTATGAATATTATGCATATAAAGGGATTTGTAATTATTCATTGGGAAAAATTTCAGAAGCTGAAAATGATTTTAATAAATCTATTGAATTGAAAAGCAACTATTACTTAGCTTATAGATATAAATCATATTTAGAAGGTGATAAGAAAAATTATAAAAAAGAAATTGAACTGCTTGATTTAGCAATAAAATACAATGCAAAAGATGTTAATTCATATATGAATAGAGGTGCATCAAATTTTAATTTAGAAAATTATTCTAATGCAAACGAAGATTATTCTAAAGTGATTGAAATTAATCCAAAAAATGCAGATGCTTATTTTAGTAGAGGAAATTTGAATTATAAATTAGAAAATTACAAAGAGGCACTTATAGATTTCTCAAAAGCTATTGAGTTTAATAATAAATTTTATGAAGCATACATAAGTAAAGGAAATACAAATTTTGCTTTAAATAAATTAAATGAAACAATTGAAGATTATTCAAAAGCTCTGGAAATAAACCCAAATAATGCTGATTTATTTTTTATAAGAGGTAATTTGTATTTTGAAACAAATAAACTTAAAGAATCCATTTTAGATTTTTCAAAATCTATTGAATTAAATCCTCAAAACATAAAAGCTAATGCAAAAAAAAAATTAGCAGAACAAAAATTAAAAGAAATGCAAATGAAGTAATATGATTAATTTTAATTTTTGTCAATTTTATAAATTAAACATTTTCATTTTGATTTGAATTCAAATATGATTCATTGGGCTTTATATTATGTTTTAAAGTAAATAAATAGAAATTTTCAACTTTAGTTCTTGCCCATTCAGTTTTTCTTAAAAAAGTCAAACTTGAATTAATGCTTGGTTTATTATTAAAACATTTAATATTAATATGATAGCCTAAATCTTTCCAACCATATACCTCTACTAAATATTCTAATATCATTTTTAAAGTTTTACCATGCATTATGTCTTTATTTTGTACTTCCATTTCTTTTTTTATAAATTGATTTTAATATTTGTAAAATTATTTATTTTATTTTAATAATTATCATAAAATATCACTTTGGTATTAAAAGCAAATAAATTGTTAATTTGCCTTATGAATGAAAACAAATTACAAAATCAAATTCTTGATAACTTAGATATTAAAGAATTAAATGAAATGCAAATAAAAGCAAATAAAATTATTAAAGAAGAAAATGAAGTTTTACTTTTAGCTCCTACTGGTTCTGGCAAGACTTTAGCTTTTCTATTACCTATATTAGAAATGATTAAATCTTATGAAACAGGTATTCAATGTTTGATACTTTCACCATCTCGAGAACTTGCAATCCAAATTGAGCAAGTTTGGAAAAAAATGTCAACTGGATATAAAGTAAATGTTTGCTATGGTGGGCATTCTATGCCAATTGAAATCCAAAGTTTGAGCGAGGCACCAACTCTATTAATTGGAACTCCAGGCAGAATATCTGACCATATTTTTAGAAGAAGTATAGATATTCGGAATACTAAAATTGTAATATTTGATGAATTTGATAAATCACTTTCTATGGGATTTGAAACTGAAATGTCTTTAATTATTCAAAAGTTATCAAAAGTTGAAAAGAAAATTATGGTTTCAGCAACTTCACAAATTAGTATTCCTGAATTTGTTGGAATTAAGAAACTTAAAATTATAGATTTTACCAAAACTCAAGAAAAAACAACCGATGCACTTGAATTAAAAACTGTTTTTACAGAATCAAATAACAAATTAAATACTTTGTACAAACTACTTTGTAGTTTCAATAATCAGTCAACAATTGTATTTTGCAATTTAAGAGAAACTTCTGAGTTGGTTTCACAATCATTATTAGAAAAAGGGTTAGACACTTCTTTTTTCCATGGCAAAATGGAACAATTAGATAGAGAAAAAACTTTAGTGAGATTTAGAAATGGAAGTACTATCTATTTAGTAGCTTCTGATCTTGCAGCAAGAGGTTTAGACATTCCAAATGTTAAAAATATAATTCACTATGAATTACCTTTTCATAAAGCTGATTTTGTGCATAGAAATGGAAGAACTGCAAGAATGAATACTGAAGGTACAGCATTTATTTTGTTAGACAAAGGACAAGGAACTCCTCCATACCTTTCAAAATTACCTGAAGAATATAAAATTCCTAAAACTAGTAATATTCCAAAATTAAGTGAATGGATAACATTATACATTAGTGGTGGTAAAAAAGACAAAATTAGTAAAATGGATATTGTAGGGTTTCTTTCTAAAAAGGGACAATTAGGAAAAAATGATATTGGATTGATTGAAGTAATGGATTTTATGTCTTTTGTTGCAATTAAAAAGATTAGATTAGATACATTGCTTTTTCTAATTCAAAATGAAAAAATGAAAGGAAAAAAATATTAGATTCAAGTTGATGAATAAAATATTTTCATAAAAACAAATTGTAAATTATTGTACTATTTTATTCATAATAAATCAATTGATATATAAATTTGTAAAAAGTTAAATTTCAATTTTATTGGAATAAAAATATTGAAATATAAATAAAGCTGCTTTTTAATTAACAGCTTTATTTTTTTTTGATTAAACTCTTTCAAATTTTGCAGTGAAATGTCTGAGAAATAGAGGTTCTTCAGTTATTTTAATACCTTTCACACCTACTTTATTTTCCAAAATTCTTTCAAATACTTCAATTACATATTCTACTTGACTTTGAGTATATACTCTTCTTGGCAATGCTAATCTAACTAACTCTTTGGGTGCAGAAATTAATTCCCCATTTGTATCATATTTACCAAACATAACAGAACCAATTTCAACTGTTCTAATACCACCAGTAATATAAAGTTCACAAACTAAAGCCTGACCAGGATATTGATTAACTGGTATATGACTGTAAAGTGCCTTTGCATCAATATATACAGCATGACCTCCAATTGGATAAATTAAAGGTACACCCATTGCCTTTAATTTTTCACCCAAAAATGCAGTGCTTTTAATTCTATAATTCAAATAGTCAGCATCAAATACTTCTTCAAGCCCTACTGCAATTGCTTCC
>JAYTXK010000286.1:0-9648 GCA_043743005.1 Ignavibacteriota bacterium | reverse complement strand
GAATCTTATTTAGCTTATGCCCCAAATCATTTATACATAATGCATAAAGATTTAGACGATAATTTGTTAAATTTAGAACTTACTACAGGTGGAGGTTTTGTTAGTAATGAATGGATTGTCACTAATATGGGAATTACTCAACAAGCAATTGATAGTGGAGTTTATATGAAACCTCTAAATTTGAAAGAATCTGTTGCAATGTGTTTGTTAGATTTAGCTATGGGTTATAAGGAAAGATATGGATTTAATTATAACATAGAATTAGTTTGTGATAAATTAATTAATTATTTTCCTAATAATATTTTATCAGTTGCATTAAAACATGACTGCTTAGTTAATAAAAGAAAACTCATAATGTATTATGATGCATGGAATATTATTAAAATCAAAAATACTGAATATAGAATTATAGACTTGAGAAATAGAATGAAAGAGCTTGGATATACTGATATGCCTATTGAACTTTATAATAAATGGTTGAAATCAATGAATGATGAAATTCAAAATCAAAATAATTTAAAAAATGGGATTAAATAATGAAATTACTTATTATCTTTCTGTTAACTTTAGTTTTAAATGTAAATGCTCAAAGTAATTATGAGATTACAAAAGCAAAAAACCAATCTTATGATACTGTAACAAATTCAGAAGAATTTAATCATTACTTTCCAACAAAGGTAATGCGAAGATGGAACTTAGACCCTAAAAAGAAACCTGGGCTAAGCCAATATAGTACTTTTGACAATAATCCAATTTCTAATTTTGACTACAATGGCAAAGAAGCATTCCACTATATGCTTGTTTATTCTACAAATGACAGACCTGTTCTTTTTCAAATTCAATCAATAAGAGGGGTCTATTTAAATATTCAACAGGGGCTTTTGGATATGTTAAATTTGAATAAAGATATTTATGTAATTCATAATTCAAAAGGTTCTTTTGTAGCTGGATCTAATTTTGAAGATATGAAAAATAAATTTAATACAAATGAAACAATTGATGCAAATTTCAATATTGATCAATTAATAAAAGATAAAATTCAATCTAAATCATATAGAAAAAATTTACCAACTAGATTTGACGGTCCAGGGCAATTTGTTACAAAAGACTGGACTGATATGGATAGAAAAACAAATGCTTGGTGGAATTATCAAGGAAAAATTAATGGTATAAGTGGAGGGGTAGAATATTTGTATAATGACGTTCGTTTTGATGGATACAAAGATGGAATATTATTAGAAGCTAAGGGTTTCCATCAGTTTTTATTTACAAATGGTATAACTACTAGAGATATTGTCTATGGTAAAATGTTTGATCAATTGGATAAAGAAATTAAAGCAGCAGGTGGTATTCCACTTCAATGGCATTTTACTGAAGAAAGGACAATGAACGAATTCAAAGAATATGTTAAGAAAGAAGAGCCAAAATTATTAGAAAATGTAGAATTTATTAACACACCGCCAGGGAATAAAAAATAAATGAAAACAATGATTAGAGTTAAATTCAAAGCTGAAAATCTTACTATTATTGAAAGAGCTAAAAAAATATATGACCTTCACTTATCACTTAGCAAATATCTAAATAAATACGATTGGTTACTTGATATAAAAAAACCAATTAATATAAGTGATGAAAGTGTAAATAAAATAATGTTAAAAAGTATTTTTAGAACTGCTAATTCAAAACTTGGAACTAAAATAAAAGAAACTGACTTTGGCATTGTTTCTAGTGGCTTTAGTTTTTTTGCAGATACTAAATATGATGATTCTTGTATTGTGAGCTACAGATTAGGAGCTATTTGGAAATATGATAAGTACTCATTAAATATGTTTAAAAATTTTGAAGTTTTAGAACAATTGCGAACATTTAATGAAATAACTAATCTAATAAAATATTTAATAAATGAATTTGATCCATATTTAATAGAAGTTACTGATTTTGGAATGGAAAGAATAAATGATTTTCAGAGTGGAGAAATATGGCATGGTTGGATGACTTATATTAACAATGAGTTTGAAGTTCCTAAGTTTCCAGATGATATTGAAGTAATAAATTATCCAAATGATGGAAAGCTGATTATCTCAACTCATGATTTTTTTGAAATTGATAACCCGCTTCATTTAGAAAAAGCACAAAATATTATTAACTTTATGAGAGAAAATAATATCAAAATACCTAAGAGATATTTATCGGAAGATTAAAGTATTCGAATTTATTTATACACCACCAGGAAATAAAAAATAAATGGAAACAATGATTAGAGTTAAATTCAAACTATTAATTTGGTTCTCAATTTCATTTTTTCCACATATTAAAAGATAATAATGTTTTTTTCGTTTATTCACTTTATTATTTTCATAATTAATTTAGGAATTACAAATGGATAATTATTTAGTTCCAATTGTAATAGAACAAACAAGTCGTGGCGAGCGTTCTTATGATATTTACTCTCGATTATTAAAAGAAAGAATTATTTTTCTTGGTACTCCAGTAGATGATCAAATAGCAAGTTCTATCATCGCACAATTACTTTTTTTATCATCGCAAGACCCTACTAAAGATATTAATATTTATATTAATTCACCGGGTGGTAGTGTGAGTGCTGGATTGGCAATATATGATACAATGCAATTTGTAAAGCCAGATATATCTACTATTGCAATTGGTATGGCAGCTTCTATGGCTCAAGTGCTTCTTTGTGCTGGTACCAAAGGCAAAAGATTTGCTTTGCCAAATTCAAGAATATTAATGCACCAACCTCTTGGTGGCACCCAAGGGCAAGCTTCAGATATAGAGATTTACACAAGAGAAATGCTTAGAGTAAAGGAAAATTTATTTGGTATTATTTCAAAACATACTGGTAAAGAAATAGATATTATTAAAAAAGATGCTGATAGAGATAACTATATGACAGCTCAAGAAGCAACTGATTATGGTATAGTTGATAGTATATTAGAGAAAATTCCAGATTCAAAAAACACTTTAAGCACAAGTACTGATATATAATGGCAAAAAACAGAACTAATACGAGTGGTATGCAATGCTCATTTTGTGGAAGGCTTTCTCCTGAATTTGAAAGTTTGATTGAAGGTCCAAATGGAGTTTATATTTGTGATGTATGTATTGAAAAGTCAGTACAAATAATAGGTAAAAGCAAACCACTTGGAGTAAATTCAAATGACTTTAAGCAATTAAAGCCTTCGCAAATTAAAGCAAATCTTGATGATTATGTAATTGGGCAAGAAAATGCAAAACAAGTGCTTTCGGTAGCAGTTTATAACCACTACAAGCGAACTAAAGCAAGTCCCCAAGAAAATAAGTTTAAAGATATTGAAATTGAAAAATCAAATGTATTATTGCTTGGACCAACAGGTACAGGTAAAACTTTACTTGCTCGCACATTAGCACGAATTTTAAATGTACCTTTTGCAATTGCAGATGCAACTACAATTACTGAATCTGGCTATGTTGGAGATGATGTTGAATCTTTACTTTTACAACTTCTACAAAATTCAGATTACAATGTAGAAGCAGCTGAAAGAGGTATTGTATATATTGATGAAATTGACAAAATAGGTAGAAAAAGTGAATCAACAAGTATAACAAGAGATGTTTCTGGCGAAGGAGTGCAGCAAGCATTACTTAAAATGTTGGAAGGAACCAGAGCTGGTATTCCACCCAAAGGAGGTAGAAAGCATCCTGAACAACCACTAATTTATGTTGATACTCGCAATATATTATTTATTTGTGGTGGTGCATTTGAAGGATTGGAAAAAATAATAGCAGAAAGAAGTAAAAAAGCATCAATTGGATTTACTGCTGATTCAACTCTTTCAATTGAAGAAAATTACAAGCTACTTCAAACAGTTGAGCCTGATGACTTGATTAAATTTGGTTTTATTCCAGAATTAATTGGTCGCTTGCCTGTAGTTACAGCTCTTGAAGAGTTATCAGAAGAAGCTTTGCTCGACATATTAAATAAGCCAAAAAATGCTTTAGTAAAACAATATCAAAAGCTATTGGATTATGATGGAGTAGAATTAGAATTTGATAGCGATGCTTTGCTTTCAATAGTAAAAAAAGCTAAAGATAGAAAGACAGGTGCAAGAGGATTAAAGACAATAGTTGAAAATTTGCTTTTAGAAGTAATGTTTTCTGTACCAGATAATGAAAACATAGCAAAGGTGCAGATTACAAAAGATTTTGTTGATGGCAAATCACTTCCTTTGTATGTAGAGAAAAACCCAAGTAATTAGTAAATTTAAAGATTATTGTATAAAAATCAATATTTTACTTTTTTATTAAAAAAAAAGTACCTATATTGCAAATCTGTTTAATGCAATAATTTCTTTTTAGAGGAAAAAAAATGTTTGCTGTAGTCGAAATCGCAGGACAACAATTTGAAGTAGCACAAAATGTTACTCTTAATGTTCCCTTATTAGAAGGTAATGCTGGTGATACTGTAGAATTTAACAATATCTTAGTAGCTGGCACAAATGGTAATGCTGAAATTGGAAGTCCTTATATCAAAGGTTCTGTTTCTGCAAGAATAGTTGCTCATGGAAAAGGCGAGAAAATCATAATTTTCCATAAAAAACGTAGAAAAGGGTATCGTAAATTAAACGGTCACCGTCAAAACTTTACTACAATAGAAATTACAAATATTAATATTTAAGGTTTAACAATGGCTCACAAAAAAGGTCAGGGTTCGGTAAAGAACGGTCGTGATTCCCAAGCTCAACGCTTAGGTGTTAAAAAATTTGGTGGAGAAGCAGTTATTGCTGGAAATATTATTGTTCGCCAACGTGGTACACAATTCCTTCCGGGAAATAATGTTGGTCTTGGAAAAGATTACACTATTTTTTCATTAGTTGATGGTCAAGTAAAATTTGAAACAGTCTCTAAATTAAAACAAAGAATTTCTGTTTACCCTGTAAATTAATATTTTATAATTAAGATTATAAAAATTAAATAAACTCACTACTTGCACGCTGAGTCCAATTTTTGAACTCAGCGTATTTTTTTGTTTAAATGCACTTTTTGTAGAATTTTTAATAAATGGCATTTAGTTTGTATCATATATTAGTAATATTATATAAAAGTTGTAAATTTATTCTAAGTTTGAACACTTAAAGTTAAAATACTTAGTCTTTATAAATAATTTTCAACAAATAAAATTATTTCTTTGTAGAACGGTATTCTTTTTTAATTTTGCATTCAAACAAATTGCTATAAAATGAATTATACAGATTACGACGACGAAATAAATGAAAATCCAAGCAAAGAAGAAATGAATGAGAAAATCAGACGTTTCAGAAAAGCTTTGAAATCAAATACTGGTGAAATGCCAAATTTAGAAACATTAGAGAATTTAACTCAATACTGTATTGAAGAAGAAAGATTTGATGATGCAGCTACTTTTTGCAAATTATGGGTTGATTCGTTTCCTTATTCAAATGAAGCATGGCAAAGATATGCGTTTATTCATCTGAATTTAGACCATTTAGACAAAGCTCTCAAATCTATTGATAAAGCTATGGCAATTAATCCAATTGATGTGGATACAATTTTAACCAAAGCTATGATTCATGATGCTATTGGTGAATTTGAAATGGCTATGGAACTATTAGACCAATCTTTGAAAATTGATCCAGCTAATGAAGAAGTGCTTTTCCAAAGAGGTGTAACATTGGAATCTATGGGAAAATGGAAAGAAGCTCTTGATGTATTCCAATATTTATATTCTTCGCAAGATATTGCTGATAATCTAAAAAAAGATTCTTTACAAGAAATGGCTTTTTGCAGTAATAATTTAGGTGATTTTGATAAAGCAATTGAAATATATAGAACTGCAATTGATGAAGATCCTTATGATTATTTATTGTGGTATAATAAAGGTGTTCTTCATAATCAAAAAGAACAGTTTTATCAAGCATTAGAATGTTATGAATTTGTTTTAGCTATTAAAGAAGATTTTGCTCCAGCTTGGTATAATAAGGGAAATACTTTATCTTTTCAAGGCAAACTTTATGAAGCTATAGAAGCATATAAAGAAGCTTTAAAATATAATGAAAATGATGTTGACACTCTACATAACATAGCTGGTAGCTATGGTGATACTGGCGAATATGCAAAAGCAGTTGATTTCTTTAATAAAGCAATTGAGCTTAGACCTAATAGCTATCATTCATATTTTGGAAGAGGAATATGTTTTGATGCAATTGAAGAATATGAAAACGCTCTGAATGATTATAATAAAGCCATCGATTTGAAAGGTAATGTTTCTGATATTTGGTATGCCAAAGCTGATACTTTATATAATATGCAAAGGCTTGAAGAAGCTGCTGATTGTTATCATAAAGTAGTCCAACTTGATCCATCAAATTTTGAATGTTTATATGATTATGGTATCACTTTATTTGAAATTGAGAAGTTTGAAGAATCTAAAAAAGTATTGCTTAAATTAGCAAAGATTACTCCAAAGTGGAGTGAAGTATTCTATTCTCTTGCTAAATTATATGCTATTAAGGGTGAAACAAATACAGCAGCCAAACACCTACTTAAAGCATTTATGTTAGATAATAGAAAAGAAGACGAATTCTATGAAGATTTCAATTCATTAATATCTGATTTGAAACCACTTATGGAAAGTCTTGAAAAATTGTCTGGATTTAAAGAATAAAATAAAACCTAATAGCTTATTTATTTAAAATCATATATAAATTTACTCGTAATTTCAAATCACACATAAGAAGAATAATGAATTTAGTTGCTATAGTCGGAAGACCAAATGTAGGAAAATCTACACTTTTCAATCGTTTGATTGAAGAGAAGAGAGCTATTGTCCATGATGAACCCGGTATCACAAGAGATAGAATTTATGGAACAACAGATTGGAATGAAAAGAGATTTTCTCTAATTGATACAGGTGGTTTTATCCCTGGCTCGGAAGATGAAATGGAAAAAGCTGTTAGATTGCAAGCTATGATGGCAGTTGAAGAAGCAGATGTTATTGTATTCTTGTGTGATGGTAGAACTGGTATTACTAAATTTGATGAAGATATAGCAAGAATATTAAAAAGAAGTAATAAAAAAGTAGTATTAGTAATAAATAAATGTGATAACCCAACACAAGATTTGAATAGCTTTGAATTTTATAAATTAGGTTTGGGGGATCCATTTTCGATAAGTGCATTGACTGGTCGTAGTACAGGTGAATTTTTAGATGAAATTGTAAAAGACTTCCAAAAACCAGCTGAGGAAGTTGAAGATTTAAGACTTAAATTAGCATTTGTTGGAAGACCAAATTCTGGTAAGTCAAGTTTGACAAATGCACTTCTTGGAAAAGAAAGATCTATTGTAACTGATACACCGGGTACGACAAGAGATGCAATCGATTCAGTTTTGAAATTTCATGGAGAAGAGATTGTATTAATAGATACTGCTGGGCTTAGAAAAAAAGCACAGGTAAGTGAGAGTATTGAGTTTTATAGTACAGTTAGAACTGGTAGAGCTTTAGAAAGATGTGATGTTGGGGTTGTTATAATTGATGCAACTCGTGGTATGGAAGAGCAAGACAAAAGAATAATTAATCAATTGAATGTAGAAAGAAAAGGTATATTAATTGTAATTAATAAGTGGGATTTGTTTGAAAAAGATCATAAGACTGCCGATAAAATGACAGCTACTATCAAAGAAGAAATGCGAACATTTGATTATGTTCCAGTTATATATGTTTCTGCACTTACAAAACAAAGAATAATAAAAATAATTGAAGTTACTAAAGAAATATTTGCAAGAAGAAATACTCGTATTTCAACTTCAAAACTAAATGATTTGATATTGCCAGCTTTAGACAAAATTCAACCACCAAATGTTAGAGGACATAATTTAAGAATTAATTATATTACTCAAACAAATGTTTCACCTCCAGTTTTTGCTTTATTTTCCAATTTCCCTCAGCTAATCCCTGAAGCATATAAAAGGTTTATTGAAAGAACAATTCGTGAACACTTAGATGTGGAAGGTACACCAATTTCATTAATTTTTAGAAAGAAAAATATGACTTGGGAAGAAAGAGAAGAACATCTTAGAAAATATGAGTAAAATTAATAATTTAAAGGGACAAGATTACTTGCCCCTTTTTTATTTAATTCTTGAGAATTTTTTTTATTTTAGTGAAAATATAGTACTAAAAATTAACTCTAAACAATTGGTTTGAAATCCTTTTGCAAAGGAAAAATCAAATCTATATGGCATAAGACAAATTGCTGTCTCAATTTTGTGGGAAACTTTTTCTTGCTTTTGTTATTTATATGTTCTAACTTATAAAAGTATATTAATTTACATATATTAAATTAAAATATGACTCAGTATCCTGGTGGTTGGTTAACTCTTGAAAGTTCTAATCCAATTCCTATAACTAATTACATAGCTTTTGCTATGCTTTATGATGGTGCTGTTAGTACTGATGGTATTTGGGAAAGTCATATTAGAGACTCGTTTTATAAGTCATTAGTAGATTAATTATGTTTATTAAAATGAAATTATTTTTAACAGTTTTGATATTTACTATTACTTTTAATTTTCTGACCGCATCAGAAAAAACCAAAGACTCAATATATTTTAACCAATCTTATTGGATGTTTGAATTATTTGGAAATACATTTGGACCATCTATTAATTATGATTTAGTTTTATTTTCTGATTCTTTAAATTTAATTGAGTTCCGATTAAGAACTGGGTTAGGTATAAATATTTTTTCAGTGCAACTCCCACAAACTTTTTCTTTTACTTATGGCAGAAAACACAAATTAGAAGTAGCTTTAGGAATAAATTTGGAATATACAGGCCCAAAGATTGATGTTGATTCAACTACAATCAAAAGTACATATTATTCTGAACAAATAGTAAAAGCAATTGGCTTTATTGGATATAAATTTATTAAAGAGAACGGTACTTATTGGCGATTTGGTTATACTCCATTTTATACATTTGATGGAATACAAAAGTCTATTCATTGGGCTGGTATTTCTTACGGATGGTAAGATAACTAATAATATTTCTGTGATGGTTCTGATTTACCTACAACTTGCTGTGATTCTTCAAAAAATCCAAGTTATTGTTTAAATGTTTATGGAAGTCCAAAAAACTTATGTAAAGTGAAATGTTTTCCATGCAATTGGAAATGCAAATACGACAAAGAAGGAAATGTTATTGACAAAGTTATAATGACAGATCCAACTAACAAGTTAAGTTGCTGTGCAGGTTCGCCAGGTGATAAAAATAAATTTAAATGTCAAGAGTAAAATGAAAACATTTTTAATTATATTAGTACTTACAAGTTTCAATATTTTGTTATTATACTGTCAAACAGACTCAAATCAGCATTATAAGAATGTAGTTTATGTTGAAATATTAGGAAACTCAATAGTTACAGGTATAAACATTGAAAGAGAAATATATCAAAGTATGTTTTATAAAAATGATAATTTAAATTTAAATGTTGGTGTAGGTACTTTTATTCCTTCGATAGGTTCGTCATTAAACTATTCAATTGGTGAAAAAAATCAAATTGAGATTGGAATTGGTTATCATCTGATTTTAACGGAATTAGGTGATAAATATGAAAAAGATTTTCCGGTTTTC
>JAYTXK010000285.1:0-8373 GCA_043743005.1 Ignavibacteriota bacterium | reverse complement strand
GCCTAACAATTTATCTACTTTTTTTTAGTCTTGATAAACCCAGCATTGTAACTCTAACTAATATTACTACTCAAGGCAAAGATACTGCTGTACTTGGTGAAAACAAAGGATTACTCAATTATTTTAACCAAAATGATAGTCTTAATTTAGAAGCTGTTGCCATTGAAACTTGTTGGATTAGAATAACTATCGATGGAAAAACAAATGAAGAATTTCTTATGGCTCCAAATAATAAAAAGAAATGGTCTGCAAAAGAGTTCTTTCTTATTTCTGTTGGAAATGTTGGTGCTGTTCAATTTACAAGGAACGGTAGGATTTTAGACCCATTCGGAAATAGAGGAAGTGTTGTTAAAAATGTTAAAATTACAAAAGATAAAGTGATTAATTAAAGTCCTGTTTTAATTATATCATGCAATCTAATGACTCCCAAACAATTTGAATTTTCATCTACTACTGGCAATACATTAATTTGACTTTTTCTTTCTTCCATTATTGATAATGCTTCTCCCAAAACCAAATCTGGAGAAATTATAATTGGGTTTTTGGTCATTACATCTTCAACCTTCAAATTACGAATATCTAAATCTTTTTCAAGAGTTCTTCTTAAGTCTCCATCAGTAATTATTCCAATAAGTTTTCCATTTTCAACTACACAAACTATTCCCAACCCTTTATTACTTATTTCAATAATTGCATCTTTCAAATCTGAATTTGAATTTACATAAGGCAATTTATTACCACTATGCATTACCTCACTTACTTTAATTGTTAAATTTTTGCCTAATTGACCAAGTGGATGAAATTTTGAAAAATCTGTTGAAGTAAATTTATTCATTTTAATTAAACATGCAGCAAGAGCATCTCCTATTGCTAATGCAACAGTAGTACTGGTCATTGGTGCCAGATTATTAGGACAAGCTTCTTTTTCTATGCTTGCATCAATTGAAATATCTGCCTTATTGCTTAAATATGAATTAGTATTTGAAGTAATTGCTATTATTTTAGTTTTCGAGCTTAAATAAGGATAAAGTTTGATTAATTCTTCTGTTGTGCCACTTTTGGAAAGCATTATCGTAACATCGCCATCTTGCACTAATCCCAAATCGCCATGCAATGCCTCTACTGGATGCAGAAAGCAAGCAGGTACACCAATTGAAGAGAAAGTTGCAGCAATTTTTTGAGCAATCAATCCAGACTTCCCCACTCCACTAAAAATCACCTTATTACAATTTGAAATTAAATTAATGGCTTCAAAAATATTATCATTATTTTGATTTATGATTTTTAAAATAGCATTGCTTTCTTCAATTAATACTCTATCAAATTCTAATTTTATTTTTTCTTTTGTCATTGTAAGTAAATAATTGGTTATAATAAAAACAATTCAAGTCCGACCTCACCCCAACCCTCTCCACGACTGGAGAGGGAGGTAAAACCTACTGCAATTGTAAATTTCTTATTTATCAACTACTTAGCAATATTTATTGCAGTAATTGCAGTGAAAACAGTACTTTTTACCCGTCATTTCGACCACAAGGGAGAAATCAAGTGTTTGGTGTTTGTGTTTCAAAAAACAAAATTAAGAACTACCTCGTCTGACTTTGTCAGCCACTCCTCAAATGGAGGAGAATTTAGAAATCTACTGCAAAATCACTTTGTTATTTATCAATGACTTACTTAAAATCTTGCAGTAAATTGCAGTAAAAACGGTTTTTTTCTACTGCAAAAATCAAAAATCAAGGAACATTAACATAAAATATCGACGAATAAAATAGAAGTTTGTTTTGAACTGGTTTTAGATTTTTTTCTTCATAATTATACAAAAAAAAAGCAAGGAAGTTGTCCTTGCTATAGATTGTATCTTCGTACTTACCTTTCGGCTTTCCTTATTGTGATAAGATTACAAAAATTTTCTTTTTATTGTCGTCGTTATTTTTATATTGCAATATAAAAAATTACAAATTAATAAAAAAGGTTTTTTTATGGGTATGATATTAGGTTTAGATTTAGGCTCAAATTCAATTGGTTGGGCTTTGTACGATAATGATAATAAAAGTATTATTGATATGGGCTCTCGTGTATATGATAATGGAGTAAATGATTATGGCAAATCTGGTGAAACTTCCAAAAGAGCATTTAAGGCTCAAAAGAAAAGAGAACGTAGGCAATTAAATAGAAAAAAAGCTCGTAGAAGGAAACTTATCGCCTTTTTAGAAACTCATAAAATATTAAATAATAATAATAAAAATGATTTTTTTATACAAGATCCATATTATTTAAGAAAAAAAGCTCTTGATGAATTGCTTTCACAGTTTGAATTAGGAAGAGTTTTATTTCATTTTGCAAAAAGAAGAGGATTTAAAAGTAATAGAAAAGCTGATAATCCTGATGAAAAAGGTAAAATATTTTCTGATAAAGACGGTACTATTGGGATAAATACAACAAGAGAAAAAATGAGTGAATTTAGAACACTTGGCGAATATCTTTATAGTTTAAATCCTCATGAGCAAAGAATTAGAAGTAGATATACAGAAAGAAAAATGTATTTTGAAGAATTTAACTTAATTATTAAAACTCAAAAAGAATTAGAAAATCAATTTTTAACTGATGAAATTATTAAAGATTTAGATGATATAATCTTTTACCAAAACCCACTTAAAAGTCAAAAAGATAAAGTTGGGAAATGTACTTTTGAAAAAAATAAAAAGAGGATAAGAAAATCACACCCGTTTGCTCAAGAATTTAGGTATATTCAAGTAGTAAATACATTAAAAATTAATACAAAAACTCGTGTTTATGATGAACAGTCAATACTTTCTGAAAATGAAAGAAAGTATTTAATTGAATATTTAGCAATAAATGAAGAATTAAAATTAGATAAAAAAGATAACTATAAACTTTTAAAGAAAGTTTTAAAAATTGATAATGAAATACAAATTCAAGTAAATCTTACTATGACGAAATTAAAAGGTAACACTACTTTTGCAAGAATTAGAAAAGCTCTTGGAGATGTTAAATTTAACAAATTATATTTAGAATACTTAGCTCAAACTGATAAAACTCAATCAGATTTATACAAAATTTATCATAATGTTGATAAAGTAGAATCTGAGGACGATACAGAAAAGCTATTAAACTATTTTACTGTTATCAAAAAATTTACAGTTGATGAGGCTAAAAAACTTAGTGATTTAACATTTGAAGATAAATACTTAAATGTTTGTGAAAAAGTAGTAAAAAAACTATTGAATGTTTGGAAAGATGAACCAGAGCTCGGATATGCTGAAGCATGCCAAAAAGCAGGTTTTCATCATAGTCAAAAAGAAGATGTAGAAATTATGGATTTTTTGCCTAATCCTCCAAGTATTGCTAATCCTGTTGTAAGAACTGGTTTAAACGAACTAAGAAAAGTTGTAAATGATATTATTTTAAATTATAGAAGACCTGATTCAATAAGAATTGAAATGGCAAGAGATTTGAAAAAACCTCTTGAAGATAGAATTGAAGAAAGTAAAAGACAAAATGCAATGCAAACTGAAAATGATAGAATTAGAGAAAAACTTAAATCAGAATATATTGTAAAAGAACCAACAAGATTAGATATAATAAAATATAGACTTTGGGAAGAATCAAATCACACATGCCCTTATTCTGGTAGAAAAATTCCTTTAAATATACTTTTTAAAGAAGGTGGAGAAGTAGAGATTGAACATATATTACCTTACTCACGCACTTTAAATAATTCTTTTAATAATCTAACTTTATCATATAGAGATGAAAATGCTTTTAAAGGAAATCGCACACCTTATGAAGCATATTCTGCTGATGAATTTAAATATAATCAAATTATAGATAGAGTTAAAGAGTTTAAAAACTTAGCAAAATATAGAAAATTTGTTAAAAAGGAATTAGATGCTGGTTTTAATAGCCAACAGCTTAATGATACAAGATACATATCAGTTTTGGCAAAGGATTATTTAAGACATCTTACTGATGTAGTTGAAACTACTAATGGTAATCTTACTTCTACCCTAACTTACCTTTGGGGCTTGAAATCTATTCTTAGAGATGATGAACAAAACATTAAAAATAGAGAAGATCATAGACATCACGCAATAGATGCTTTAGTAATTGCCATTACTAATCAATCAATGGTGCAAAGACTTTCAAAATATAACAGAATAAATGGTAAGGTTTATTATGATGATGAAAAGTTATCAGAAAAATATCCTCTGCCTTGGGCTACCTTTAGAGATGATGTAAAGGCTGCTGTAAATAATATAATTGTTTCTCATAAATTTAAGAAAAAAGCAAGTGGTCAGCTCCACGAAAATACCCTATATGGTAAAATGCTAAATGAACATAAAGAACAGAAAAAGGATTTAAAAGGTCAAAATTTGTATGCAATTAGAAAACCTATTTTAAGTTTAACTCCAAATGAAATAATGCAAATAGCAGATAAGAATATTAGGAAAATTGTTTTAGATAGATTAGTAGAATTTGGAGTAAATACTTCAAATAATAAATTTACAATACCAAAAGAAGCTTTTAAAGAACCATTGTATATTGTATCTCTTAATGGGCTATCTAAGACAAAAATTAATACAATAAGAGTACACAAACCATTTAATAATATTAGACAAATTAGAAATGAGAAAACTTATGTAGAGCCTGGCAATAACCACCATATAGAAATTTACGCAGACGAAAACGGGAAAAAATATGGAAATGTTGTTAGTTTACTTGATGTAATGAAAAGAAAAAACAATGGTGAACCAATAATCAAAAAAGATTGGGATGCTGGAAAAGATTTTATTATGTCGCTAAAAGTAAATGAAATGATATTAAATACTTTAGAAGCACCAGTTAATTTTGATAAAAAAGATAAATCAACTTACCATACTATTTTTGATATTACCTATAGAGTTCAGAATATGACTGAAAGTACTCAAGTTTTTTTTAAGCTACATAATATAGCAGTTTTAGAATCAAAAGATAAAAATGGCAATAAAGTACTTACACCTTCACTATCAAAAGTACCAAGTACATTGATTGCAAATAAAATAAAAGTTAGCCCTGCTGGATTTATTGAGTTTGCTAATGATTAAGAGGATTATATATATTGGTTCGCCTTGTAATTTAAATATTAAAGATGAGCAACTTATTATAACTAATAGAGAAACAGGTGAATTAAATCAAGTGCCAGCAGAGGATATTGGGGCTTTAGAAATTGATAATTTACAAGCAAGTATTTCAGCTTATACACTAAATTTTTTAGCTCAAAAGAATGTAGTGGTGGTAATTAGTGGAGCTAATCATCACCCTATTGCTCAAATGCTAAGTTTGGATTCTAATATTATTCAATCACAAAGAATTATTCATCAAGTAAATGCAAAAATCACTTTGCAAAAAAACTTATGGCAACAGGTTGTAAGTTCAAAAATTGAAAATCAATACTTAAATTTGAAACTTAAAGGGATTGATGATTTATCTTTAAAAGTTAAATCTCAAAATGTGAAAAGTGGAGATAAAGGTAATCTTGAAGGGCAAGCAGCAAAAATATATTGGAAATATATTTTTAATGAAAGGAAATTTAAAAGAGATGCCGAGGGAGATTATCCAAATAACCTTTTAAACTATGGATATGCAATTTTGAGAGCTATTGTAGCAAGATCTATTGTTTCATTTGGTTTGAGTCCTAGTATAGGCATTTTTCATAAAAACAAATATAATGCTTATTGCCTCGCTGATGACCTAATGGAGCCTTTCAGACCCTTTGTTGATAAATTAATTGTAGATAATATTGATAATTTGGAAGATACTAATTTTTTAACAAAAGCTCATAAGAAGGTTATTTTGCAAACTCCTATGATTGACACATTTATTGATAATAATACATATCCTCTTATGATTGGAGTACAACAAAGTGTGGCTTCATTTTTGAAGTGTTTGGAAGGAAAGTCTAAAAAACTATCCTTACCAATACTATGCAAATAAGTGCTTATAGAATTATGTGGATATTTACATTATTTGATTTGCCAACTGAAACCAAAAAGCAACGAAAAGCTTATACTTTATTTCGTAAGGCTCTTTTGAAAGATGGATTTACAATGATGCAATATTCTATATATATTAGGCATTGTATGAGTTTTGAATCAGCAGAAGTGCATATTAAAAAAGTAGAAAAGAATTTACCAAAGGAAGGAAAAATTACTATACTTACAATAACTGATAAGCAATTTGAAAAAATCAAACATTATTGGGGAGAAGCTCAAGAAGAACCCCCAAATACTCCAAGACAATTAGAAATGTTTTAATTAAAAAAAGGATAAAATCACTATACTTACTGACTTTATCCTTTTTATTTTTGATCTATTTTTACTTTAACTTGTTGTATTTATTTGGTTTATAATTTTGATAATAAATCAAATCTTTTTTTGTAATCAAACCACAACAGCTCCTGTTATTGGTGCTACTGTTAATAGAATAAATCAAATCTTTTTTTGTAATCAAACCACAACAAATGAAATAACATTCTTGTAAAACTCTTTAATAAATCAAATCTTTTTTTGTAATCAAACCACAACTATCTCTTTAGATAATGTCGGTTTATTAAAAATAAATCAAATCTTTTTTTGTAATCAAACCACAACTATTGTCATTGACCGTTATAAATTAATTGTAATAAATCAAATCTTTTTTTGTAATCAAACCACAACAAATTGATACTTCAGAAACTATTATATTAGAATAAATCAAATCTTTTTTTGTAATCAAACCATTTTTTTTATACCCATAAAGGATATAAAAAAAATGTTGGGTTTAATACAATAACGAATAATTAAATTATTTATTTCAAGCAGGATTCCAATCTAATTTTTTACTCCTATCAATTGATAAGCATAAATTGTTGGTTTTGAATTTGGTCTATTGGGGAATAATTTTTGAGCCATTAGTTTTATCCATTCATACTTTATTGTAATTATTGTTTTAACTATTTGATTTATATACCGTTATGTATATTTGTGAAAGATATTGGATATGTACACTCAATAAATATATTTAATGAATATGTCGATTTATCTTGATATTTTCGACATATTATTTCGATATGTACATTTCATCGACATATTATTTTGATAATATTTCAATCAATTTGTAATTGATGTAATAAATTTCACGACCAAATTTGATTGAATTTAATAAACCCAATTCTTCAATTTTCTTTAAATATTCTGATGCTGTTTGTCTCTTAGCTATACCATATTCTTCTAAAACGCCAATTTTAATATATGGATGGCTAAATAACAAATCTGCTAACTCTTTAGAAAATATACCCTTTTGTTTACTTTTTATTTTTTCTTCAACTTCATTTTTAAGAACTAAAATTTCATTAATCTTGTTTAAAGTATGAGATGAAGTATCAGCAACTCCATTAACAATGTATAATATCCATTCAGTCCAATTGTTTTTTTCAGTAATTTCTCTTAAAAGTGTGTAGTAATCGGGTTTATTTTGAATAATATATCTACTTAGATATAAAACTGGCAGGCTAAGTAGTTTCTGTTGGATTAAATATAAAATATTCAAAATCCTTCCTGTTCTACCATTTCCATCACTAAAAGGATGAATTGCTTCAAATTGGTAATGAATCAAAGCCATTTTTATGAGTGGGTCGAGACTAGAATAAGTATCGTCATTCATAAATATTTCAAGTTTAGCCATCTTTTGTCTTATTAACTCATCACCCTGTGGAGGAGTATAAATAATTGAATTACTTGAAGGATTTGCTAGTTTTGTTCCTGGATTTCTGCGAATGGTATCAGAAGTATTTCTAAGTTTTTGCATTATTCCAATTAATAAATTAGTTGAAATGATTTCAGTTTTTTGAAGCTCGTCTATACTCCAATACATAGCGTTCCTATATTGCAATACCTCTTTAGCAGATTGGTTTTTGATACTATCTCCCATCAGAGTGGCTTTATATAATTCATCTTGAGTTGTAACAATATTTTCAATTGCATTTGATTCTTTACTTTCTTGAAGTATTATAGTATTTAGTAATAATTCAGGATATGGCAAAGTTTGGCAATATCCTTTCAATTCAGCTAAAAGTCTATTTGCTCTAATAGTAGCTCTGAATATTTCAGGAGTTTCCAAATTAATATTTGGAGGCAAATCTGGTAATTCATTAAAAGGTAAATCTTTATTAAAATTAGAATTTTTCATTATTTTTACTCATCTTTATTTGTTCATTCCATTGGTCTAATTAATGTATCAATAAAGTCTTGCTCGTCTTTAGTTATTCCATATTTTGCGTAAAGTTTTTCGTCTGTCCATATTTCATTAAAATCTTGTATGGGAACAAATGAA
>JAYTXK010000284.1:0-6898 GCA_043743005.1 Ignavibacteriota bacterium | reverse complement strand
CAAGTCAGTTTGTATTATGACCAAATGCAAAATTCTGGAGCGTTTGTTTTTAATGCAATTCCAAACCAAGATAAAAAATTAGAAGTTCTATTGGAAATGTTTGATGATGAAATTGATTTAATCATCAAAAAAGGAATTTCTGATAGAGAACTTGAAAAGGCAAAAAATTTAAATGAAACTCAAAAAATCCAACAAACAAAAAATGTTTGGACTAAGGCTTCTATGTTGGCTTCATACTATACTTATTATGGTGATGCTCAGCTAATAAATACTGAGATAAAAAGATATTTGGCTGTAACTAAAATAGATATTAAAAGAGTTGCTGAAAAGTACTTTGGAAAGAAAAACAGGGTAGTTTTGAATTATTATCAAAACAAAAAATAAACGAAAATTAAATTATAAGATAAAAATGAAGAAATTGATTTTATTATTGCTTTTTATTAACATTGCTAATTTGGCTTATGCCGAATTTCCAAAGTCTAAACCAATTCCTTTAGCTGAAACAAAAGCTAATTTCCCAAATATAATTATTAAAAATCTTTCTAATGGTATGAAAGTTTATTTAATGAAAGATGTGGAGCAACCTCTTGTAGAGTTTTCAATGCTTATAAAAGGTGGTAATTTTGCTTCAAAAAAAACAGGTATTGCTGATATTACAATGAGTATGCTTATTAAAGGTACTTCAAAAATGAATTCTGAGAAAATCAATGATGAATTAGATTTTATTTCTGCAAATATTATATCAACAGCATCAGCAGAATACAACTTGGTATATTCCGGCTGTCTAATTAAAAACGAAGACAAACTTTTAAAAATATTTTCAGATGTTATTATTAATCCTACTTTCCCAAAATCTGAATTGGCAAAGGTAATTGACTTACAACGTTCTGAAATTCAAAATAGGAAGTCTGATGGAGATTATTTAGCAAGCCAAATGACTAAAATTGCATTATTTGGCAAAGACCACCCTTATTCCAAAACGTTAATAGAAAAAGACTTGGATAATATTACGAGTGATGATTTAAAGGAATATCATAATTTAGTTTTTAATGCAAATAATGTAACTTTGGCAGTTAGTGGTGACATAGATGAAAAGGAAATGCTTACAAAATTAGAAAATATGTTTGGAGCAATGAAGAATGGTAAGGTCTTTGAAAGTGAAGCTCCTGCAGTTAAGCAATTACCTGCTGGAGTTTATTTTGTAAATCGACCTGCCTCAGTTCAATCAATTGTACAATATGTAGCACCAACAGTAGGTAAAACTAATCCAGATTTTGAAAATGCACAAATGCTTTCAAATGTAATGGGAAGTGGGTTTGCAGGTATTTTGTTCAAAACTCTTAGAGAAAAACACTCATATACATATTCTCCTTACGCATACACAACTGAAAATAAATTTGTGAATAGATTAGTTTTGAACGCAGAAGTTAGAAATTCTGTAACTGATTCAACTATTAATGTTATGATACAAGAAATGAATATGCTTTCTCAAAAAGGAATGCCAGAAGAAGATTTTAACTTGATAAAGCAATACAAATTAGGTAGTTACTTTTTAGGATTTGAAGATGTAAGCAATATAACCAGAATGGTGCAAGTTTCTGAATTTTATAATATGCCTATGGAATATGTTCAGAACTATCCATCAAGACTGCTTTCAGCAACTAATTTTGAAGTACAAAAAGCAGCTCAAACTTATTTTAATCCTTTAAATTCATATATTATTGTAGTTGGTGATGCCTCAGTTAGGAAAAATTTGGAAAAATTTGGAAATATCTTTGATTATGATGTCGATTTGCAAGCTAATAGTTTTGCTGAAAAAGTAAATATATCAGTAGATGAATTATTAAAAAAAGCAATTGATGCAATTGGTGGGAAAAGTAATATTGATGCTGTTAATAATATCACTTCAGAAGCAAAAGCAGTGTTGAGTATTGGTGGAAAGTCTTACCCTGGTAAATATATTGAAATTAGAACAAAAGATAACAAATACAAACAAGATTCTGATTTTGGGATATTTAAAACAATAGTATTATATGATGGATTAAAATCTTGGAATATTAGCAATTCAGAGAAAAATGAAGTGACAGGAAGTGACTTGGATAAAACTAAATATGAAGCAACTCTATTCAAAGATTATTTATTAAAACAACTCGGTTTTGAGATTAATATAATTGGCAAGAGAGATAGCCAAATAATTTTAAAAGCAGATAATAAAAAAGGCACTTTAATTACTTATTTTTATAATGATTCTACTTTTTTAATTAATAAGATAGAAAAAGTTGATGAGACTTCGCAAGGTCCAATAGCAACATTGACTTACTTTGAAGAATATGAATTGATTGGCAATATTAAATTACCCAGAATATATCGCTCTGAAACTCCTTTTTTCAAAGCTAAATTTGAGTTTGTTCATAAAGTAAATACTGAAATTGAAAAATCAACATTTGAAATAAAAGATTAAAATAACAAATAATATTGCAAAATAGAAATAATTATTATTGATATATAAAAAAATAAGTTAAGTTACTTATAGTATATTTACAAATTAAAATAAAAATAAAATATTGAATACAAATGCAAAAATATTAGTAGCAGAAGATGAATTGACCAACTCTATTCTTCTGAAAAAAGTTTTATCTAAAGAAGGATATACAGTTGTTGTTGCAAATAATGGTTTGGAAGCTTTAAAACATTTGGAAAGAGAGAAATTTGACATTGTGTTGACTGATTGGATGATGCCTGAAATTGATGGCATTGAACTAATCAGAAGAATTCGTGAAAATAATGTAAAACCTGCTCCTTATATTGTAATGATAACTGCTTTGGTTTCTCTTGATGCTAAAAATTACTCTTTAGATGCTGGTGCAGATGATTATATTGCAAAACCTATTGATGTAAATGATCTATTAGTAAGAGTAAAAGATGGACTTAACAAGCACCGTCAGTCATCTGTTTTCAAAGTTGAACAAAGTCATAAACCCAAAAATAATAATTCACTGCCTCCATTTGTTGGAGTTGTAATTGCTACATCAACAGGTGGACCTCCAACAATATTAGAGTTACTGAAAAACATACCTGAAACTTCCCCTGCAGCATTTTATTTGGTTCAACACGGACCACCTTGGATGCTTGAGACATTTGCTCAAAGGATAGGGAAAGAAACAAAATTAAAGGTGTATTTAGTTGAAAATGGAATGAAAAGTCAGCCCGGTTGTGTTTATTTGGCACCTGGTGATTTCCATATTAGGATTAATCCAAACGATTTTTCTTTGACTTTAGATGATGGACCTAAAGAAAATTTTGTTAGACCTTCTGCTGATCCATTATTTAGAACTGCTGCTGAAGCATTTGGTGATTATTGTATAGCTCTAGTATTAACTGGTTTAGGAAAAGATGGTGCTGGTGGTGCTGCTCAAGTTGTTATGATGGGTGGTAAAGTATTAGTACAAGATCCTACAACTGCTGTTGCTCCATCTATGCCAACTGCTATTATCAATAGTAAAATTAAACATAGAGTGGTACCAATAGATTTAATGCCAAAAGCACTTAATGAAACTATATTTACAAATAATGCTACTTTGAAAGTTGCAAAAAAGTAAGTTTTAAATTGACCTATACTAATTTTATGATAAGTTAAATTGTTCATTTATATAAAGTAAATGAACTTTTTTTTTATATATTACAGTATTTCAAAAGGATCATAAATAAAAATGAATATGCAAAATGTAAAGTTCAAGAGTATTGATGAATTTTTTGATTATTTGCCAAAAGATGAATTGGAAATTACATTATTTTTAAGAAATATTATCTTTGATTGCCTTCCAAAGTGTCAAGAATATATTTCATTTAATGTTTTGTATTATAAGAAAAACTTCAGTATTACTTTTATTTAGCCCTCGTCTATTCTTTGGGGTAAAAACAAATCTTATGACGGAGTTAGAGTTGGTTTTGCGAAAGGTTTCTTACTTGAAGATGAAATTGCTTATTTAAATAAAGGAAATAGGAAACAAATCTATTGGAAAGATATTACAGATATTAACCAAATCGATGAAAATGTAATAAGAAAATTACTTTTTAATGCTTGTGAAATTGATGAAGAATTAAGAAATAAAAACAAATAAATTATTCTTTAATTCATAATATTAATTATTTTATATATAGAAGATTTTTACTGACAAGGGTAAGTCCAACATTCTGTTGTGAAAGGTACACTATTAATAGCTCCTGTATGACCTTTAGTTAAGGTTATTATAGAATCTATTTGAGAATTTGCTTTTATTGTGAAAAAGAATTGTTGTAAATTGATAAAAGTATATTAAATTTTAAAATAGTTTAGATTAATTGTAATTCCAAGTAAAAGTTGGATCTTAAAAAACTTACTACTTCTATAATACAAAATTCAAAATCTACTTAATAACTTTTGAAAAATCACAGAATAAATTAATTATTTCTTTCATTTAATAACTTTTACTTGTATTTTATTTTAAATTGTCCTACATAAATGAATTATTAAATAAAAAGGAGTGTAGGAAGTATGAAAAAAATTTCGAAAAAAGCAGTATTGTTATTTGCAATACTTGTGTTTTTGTTCTCAATAGGCATAGAGAAAGTTGAGGCTACTTGCCCAAGTGGATATACAGAATACTCAACAAGTGGTGTATATACATATAATTCAGGAACGAGTGTTTTTACATGCAATATTACAATTGTATATTGTTGTTTATGGGATAATAATTTAAAACAAATAGTATCAGAAGAGAAATAAAATGAAAAAACTAATATTAATACTAACAATAATTTGTTTATTTCCTATTTATTCTTTTAGTCAAAATCATTATTTTGAAAATAATAAATTTGAAAGAATAAATAGCGATTTCAATGGTTCTCTTTCTATTGGAAATACATTTTTAATTTATGGCAATGGTGGTGTGATAATACGCAGCAGTGATAGAGGTAAAAACTGGGAAAGGATAAATTTAATTGACTCTATTAATATTGTTCATATTATAAATGTAAATTCAAAATTAATTGGTTTATCTTCAAAAAATGTAGCAATTAGTTCAATTGATGAAGGTAAAACTTGGGAATTAATTCCATTAGGAACAAATTTAAACTTTTATCAATTAAAATACTATAATAATCAATTTTATATTTTATTAAAAAATAAATTATGGATTACTGACCTTGATTTTAAGCTAGTAAAAGAATATACAATTACTACAGATTCCTTAAACCAAAGTTTTGTTTTAAGGAATCAATTGTTATTATATAATGCAGGTAATGGCAACTTGGGGCAAATAAATTTACAAAATGATGAACAAAAAATAATTGAAATATCAAAAAAAGTTAATTGTGCAAATTGTAATATAACTTCTAAAATTAAATCAAATGATAATGATTTAATATATTTTGCGATGAAAACAAATTGTTATGAATATAATTTTAATACTCAACAATTAAATTTAAAATTCAATTTTACAAGAAGCATAGGATATGGATTTGATATTTATAATAATGAAATTTACTATGTCATTAGTAGAAATTATCCTTGGGGATTAGACTCAATTTCATTTTTAAAATATGATAATTTAAAAAGCAATATCCAAAGTTTAAAAAAATCAAAAAAAGATCATTATATTAAAAATATAACTTTCAGTGATTTAAATTTCATTTCAAAGGATACTATTATTGCAATAGGACAAAATAACTTACTTTATATTTCTAATGATGCAGGTTTAAATTGGGAATTAAAATCATTTTTAGGAAACTTTTTTAAAATGTTTAAATTTGATTCGAAAAATGCAGTTGTTATAGGTGAATATGCACAATTATTTTCAACAGATAATAACGGAGTAACTTGGTTACCACAAGAAAACTTTCCTGCAAAAATAGCTACAGATACTAGGTTTTACTATCCAGGGAACTATAGGGGTACAATATTTTTTAAAGATAAATTAAATGGATTTATTTCTGTAAATCCATCTTATGAAGGAGATACAAATTTGATTTTTACTAATAATGGAGGTAAAAAGACAAATTTAACTGCAAATTCGACAATTCATTTTAATAATTATCAAACTTTTTCAACTTCTTATAAAAATCAATACTTATTTTTTGCTTATGGAAATATTGGGTTTAATTTAGGTACTTACACAGTTATTTTTAATCTTGATGATACTTTGGGAGTTCTTAAAAAAACTGTATTAAAAGCAAAAGAATTTTATTATGCTACAAATTGGAAAGATAATATTTATGCATTAGCTTTTGATAGTCTTGATGCCAAAAATACTTTTTCTATTTTTAAATCTATGGATGGTGGGAGTAATTGGACTAAAGAATTTACTTTTCAAGTTAAGAATCAAGCAAGCTTATCTACTTTAGACATTTCTCATATTGATAATAGTATATATACCAATTGGACTACAAAAGAAATTAATGGAAAAGATACAAACTATATTAAAAATCTATATAGAATTGACTTAGAAAAAAAATTAGCATCAAATATTTATTCAGGTAAAGTTGATGGAATAAATAGTATTTTTAAGATAAATGATAAGTATTATGTTAGCACTTATTCATTCCTTAAAAATGGGATTGAAATGAAATTACTATTTTCTGATAATATTAATACAAGTAACGTAATTTGGAAAGAAAATACATCATCAAGATTTGGAATTGCAGGTATTTTTCCTATTGCTAGCGATTCATCTTTTTGCTTAGCAGTTACTGATTCATTAATTAATAAATCAGCGATTTATTTTGTAAATTCTAAAGCTAATACCTCAGTTTCCTACCAAAGCGAAGACCAAAATTACTTTTACTCCTATCCTCCTTACCCAATTCCAGCTTTTAATGAAGTTAAAAGTTTAATATTTTGGGATATGAGTTTTGATATTGA
>JAYTXK010000283.1:0-4354 GCA_043743005.1 Ignavibacteriota bacterium | reverse complement strand
TACCAGCATTTACCCCAACAAATTTTTTATAACTTTCTTTCGTGCCAGTTACTTGAGTTATTAAATATCCTGCATTTGCTACCAAATATCTACCCGGTTCTAAAATAAGTTGTGGTTCACCAAATCCATATTGTAAACATTTTTCTTTAAAAATATCAGTTACAATTTTTGCAGTAAGTTCAATATTTAGTTCGTCTTCTTCATCAGTATATGGTATTCCATATCCACCACCAATATCTACATATTCAGGAGTAGTGCCAAGTTTTGAAAATATATCGTATGATATATTCATAATTCTATTTACAATTTCGCCAAAGAAATGTGGTTCAAGATTATTTGATCCAGTCATCATGTGGATGCCAAATCTTTTTACTCCCATTTCTTGAGCTAACTTGTATGCTTCATAAGCCTTTTCATAAGGTATTCCAAATTTTGCATCAGTGCCAGCAGTTGTAATACCTTCAAACCCACCACGCCCTATACCTGGGTTAATTCTAAAGCTAACAAGCTCTGGAATATTAATTTTGGCTAATCTCTTAAAGGAATTTATGTCATCTAAATTCAGCTTTACGTTCTCAAAAGCAATGGTTTCAAGGTCTTCAAAGCTTTCGTAATTTCCTGTATATAGAATATTTGAATTTTCAAAACCAACATGTTTTGAAAGTTTAAATTCAATAGGCGAGGAACAATCAGTGCCAGCACCTAAGTTTTTAAAGATTTCTAATACGTTAATATTACTATTTGCTTTCACTGAAAAATGAATTTTAGTATTTGGATAAAACTTAGTAAAAGCAGTTTTAATTCTATTGTAGTTATTTTCAATTTGATCTTGAGAATAGACATAAATAGGGCTTCCATATTCGGAAACTAAATAATTTATATCTACATTAGAAATTTTATTCATATATTCATTTTTCAATTTATAAAGATATATATAAACGAATTGAAAAAATATATATTTGAACAGGAGAAAAGAAATGAAAATAGGAATTAATTAACTACTTCAAATTTATAAATTTGATTGTGATATTTTAGAAAATAAACTCCAATTGGATATGAATCTATATCAATGTTAGAACTTGGGTTAATTTCTCCACTAAAAACTTGGATACCAAGTGAATTAAATATTGTACAAGTTTCAGAATTATTTAATCCTTTAAAACTAATTGTGTTTGAAACAGGGTTTGGAAAAATGGAAATCGTTGTTTCACTATTGTCATCTACTCTTAATAAATCTCTTTGAATAGTACCATACTTACGTGCTTGGTCTAATTCATTTAAAACAACACTCTTAAATTGTTTAGTACTTAAATAACCACTTTGAGTAAAAATATGTTGAGGATCTGAAACTATTTCACCATTTACTTCAAAAACATACATTTTAGTAAATTTTGTTTTATCTATATCAAAATCATAACATATATTTAACATACTAAATGCATATTCATAATTAGAACAATAAGGACCAAAATTAAAAAAAATATAGTAAGTTTTATTTGTAATTGTATTAAAAAGAATATTTGAATAAATAAAATGATCAAATTGAATACTATCATTTTCTTTTATTAATCTTAATTCTGGATTATTATAATTATAATGCTCGCTATCAATAGGAATTGAAATATCTTTTATAGTTGGAATATTAGGCCCATATAAAATTTCCTTTATAACGCCTTGGTAAATAGGTCCATCTGCTTCTTTATTACTATTATATCTTGAAACTGAATCTGTCAATTTAACTTTTAAAATTGATGAAGTTTGAAAATATATACTAGCTAAAGAATCGCACTTATTTTTTCTTTGAATAGAATTGAAAATAAATGTAAAATTTAAATATCTTGACATGTCTGGCTTAGATCTAAATAAAAAGTAACGAATTTCATCAAATTGTTTAACAAGCATCAACTTTTTCATTATATCTTTAACAAAATCGCTATTATAAAGTTCAGATTTCATTTGCTTATCAAAATTTTCAAAACTTTCTTTATTTAATGCTCCAATACTGTCTAAATATAAATATGCCCTAACAACATTTTCAGGCATATCCAAATTTAAGGGAGGTGATGTTTTGTAAAATTTAATACTACAAGTCAATCCCATAAAATCTTGCTGAGATTTTACATAACAAGGAGGAAACTGAGAAAAACTAATATTAAAATTAATAATTATAAGTGTAAATAAAATCAATACATTTCTCATTTTAAAACCTTTTAAATATTTATAACAAAACTTCATATTTTATTATTAAAATAATTTTGTAAAATTAATACAAATACACAATATTTACAAACAATTTAATCTTTTATCGTAACTTCCTACTTAACATTATAATCACCTTTGTATTTAATACCATTACTTATCCAACTTGGAGCAGGTGTTCCCATAATGTAAGTGTCATAAAATTCTTTCATTCTAATTGCATAATCCACCTTATTTGGATATTTTTTCAAGTGATGTGGTTCATTTTCATATTGCAATAAAATACAGTTTTTGTTAAATCTACGCATTGCTAAGTGAAGTTCCACTCCTTGAGAAAAAGGAACAGCTTCGTCAATATCTCCATGTGCAATCAAAAGGGGAGTATTCATCTTATCTGCAAAGAAAATAGGGGAGTTACGAATGAATGCTGAGAGTGAATCAACAATATTTCCACCAATCCTACTTTGCTGTTTTTCATATTGAAATTGTCTTGCCCTGCCTGATTCTAATCTAATTCCAGAATAAGCAGAAGTCATATTTCCTACTGGTGCTCCAGCCACAATTGCTTTGAAGTAATTAGTTTGAGTGGCAACAAAAGAACCCTGATATGCACTCCAACTATGCCCCCAAACTGCAATTTTATTTGAATCTGCAATTCCCATATCTACTAACCTTTTAGCACTTGAAAGTAGCACGTCTGTTGCATTTTCTCCCGGATTACCTGCATAATACTTAATATCTGGGAACAACATTATATAGCCATCACTTAAGTAAACTTGGTAGCAAGGTCTGTGATTTAAAGCAGGCATATTAAAACGGTTTGCATCATCGCTCATTCTTTCATAAAAATAAATCAAGACTGGATATTTCTTTTTAGGGTCGTAATTATCAGGTTTTAAAATAAATCCTTGTAGAGAGTCGCCTTTCTTAGTTTTGTATTCAATAAGCTCAGAATTTCCCCAAATATAATCTTTAATTTGAGCATTCAAATCACTTAATTTATTAGAATTAAGGTTCATATTTGATACCCAAACATCTGGAAATTCACTGTAACTTTCTCTATTAAATACTATTTTATTGTTATCTTTAGCTTTCAAAACTAATCTATAAAAATATTTTCCACCAATTTTGTTATTTGTATTATTATTCAATAAGTTATAAGATATTAAACCACTTTCTTTAGTATCTTTATTAAAGTATGAAAGTAAAATAGTATCTTTCAAATTAATAAATCCTTTCTCATTATCTAAAATTTTAAATCTATAAGCAGTATTTTTAGTATTAAATTGTTTTGTTATATTGTTGATATTATTAGTGCTTGGGTTATATTCCCAAATATCTAATTCATTGTAAATATAGCAAAGTGAATCATTCTCAGCCCAAACACCAAATCCATTTGAAGAGGGAAGTTCTGGAATATCATGCTCTAAATTGTAAAAAGGGATATTTAGTGAAGCAGTAATATTTTTATTTTCGTTTGTATTATTATTATATATAAACCAGTTTTTATTTTGATAATAAACGAGGTAATTACCTTTGGGTGAAATGCTTGCACCTTCACTCAAATGTTTTGCAACAGTAGTTTTTTTATTATTTTTCAAGTTGATTGAATACAAATCAGAGTAATCTCCAGAATATAAATATTCTTTTGCGTAGATTTCATCATCATATCCAATAGCAAAGTTTCTATTTTCATTCAACACCACATTTTGAATATTTGTATCGGCTAATTGCAGTAAGCTCTTAGTTTCAATATTAATTAAAGCTTTATATGTTCTATCTTTTTCTGTATCCCAATCTTTCTTTTGCTTTGTTATAATTTGGTCATCAGTTGGGTGCCACATATAGAGTTGTGTTTCTTTTCTAATTTCATCAAAGTTAAATAGATTATCTTTTGTAAATTTAGGTTTTTCATCTTTTTTATCTACTTTTTCAGAAATTGGCTTCATTCCAATTATTAAATCTTTTCCATCTTTCGACCAACTAAGAGAATTTTTTTGAGGTAAAAACCAGTTTGTAATTGAAGAATCTTTATAAAGCAATGTGTTTTCATTCTTTTTGAAATTATATATTTTCAAATCACAGACTAAGGCTTTAAAGTTTGTATCAAGTTTTGCTTTTGTAAAGGCTAAGGTGTTGTTTAAAATAGAATAAG
>JAYTXK010000282.1:0-2824 GCA_043743005.1 Ignavibacteriota bacterium | reverse complement strand
CAAAGTATCATTATTGTATTTTATTGAAAGTTTTAAGGAAGTTAAATAGTTTTCTTGAGCCAAATAATATTTGTTCATATACAAATAACAATTACCTGTCAAAATATAATTTTCAATTTGTTTTGTATAGCTATTTGAATTTTGGTAAATTATTGAAAGTTTTTTGCAAAATTCAATTGCAAATTCGTATTCATTATTTTTACACAACAAATAAATCAACTTTTTATAAATAACTTGAAGATTTGAAGTGTCTTTAGTTTGTTCAAAATATGGTAAACAACTTTTAAAAAAAACTAATGATAATGAATCATAATTATTTTTATAATACACATTAGCACAATTGTAAATACTAAAGGCAATTCCTTTTTTGTAGTTAATTTGAGTGGCTAATTTGTAAGCACTTTCAAAATATTCCAAGCGTTGAAATTTATTTGCATCAATTATTAATAAGCCAATTTGATTATACAAATTAACTTTATCGAAATTGTTATTACTATTCGATAAAGCTAAATACAAGCTATCAAGAGTATTTGTGCAAAATAATCTTGAAGAAATAATAAATAATATGAAAATAAATTTAAATTTCATTTAGACAATTAAAAAATAATAAAAATATTTTTACAAAAATAACTTTTTTATTTGAAATATCTCATTAATTTTGTAAATTGATTTTATTATTTTACAAATAAGGATTTAATTTTATGTCACTTATATCAATAAACTTGCCTGCTGGCGATAAAAGAAAACCATTTCCTGTAGTATCAGGCTCAAATAATGTTACTGTTACTAATGGTTCACAAATCACAGGGACAATTACAATTGACCAAAATGGTCCATCAATAAATATGGACTTTGGAACTGGTCAAACAATTAATACATATCCATTAGTTCCAGATTCTACTGGCAATGTATATGTTTCAAATAATAGCACAACTGCAATTTCAGTAGATATTAGTTTGCAAACAAGTTAATTCAATATTAAACTCATAAATAAAGGTTTAAAATGGCAAGTAATTCATATAGAAAATCGATACCAATTCCTGCTGGTCCAGGTCGCCCCAGAATAATATTTCCTGTTGGTCCTGGTCCAAGTATTATTATTATTGATAATGATAGTCAAGATGCTGGTACTATTTCAATAGACCAACCAAGTGGTCCAATTAATATTAACTATACAGCATTTAATACTGCAAATCCACTTTCAGAATATACTGTACAATTAATATCTTTAATACCAGATAGTAATGAAAATGTTTTGGTTTCTAATGTCAACCAAAATACAAACAATATAGTTAATGTAGTGTTAACTAATTATTTTAATTAAAATTATAAATAAAACATATTAGATAAATGTAGAAATAGTATTTCTAATTTCTACATTTACTTTTACTTAATTTCGGTTTGATTAATCAAATTAAGTGCTGCTACTCTATATGCTTCAGCCATAGTAGGGAAGTTCATTATATTTTCTAAAAATATGGAAACTTTATTTTTATTTAATAATGCCATTTCGCCAATATGAATCAAATCAGCAGCATTTTCTCCAATAATATGCACACCAAGTAAATTTAAATTTTCATCAGCAATTAGTTTAAGTAATCCATGTGTCATTCCTGAAATTTGAGCTCTTGCAATTTCATTAAAATCTGCTCTTCCTATCCACACTTTTTCAAATTTATTTTTAGCTTCTTCTTCATTCAATCCGATACTCGCCATTTCAGGTACAGCATATATTCCAATTGGTAAATTAGCAAACTCTTTTCCAGAATCCATGCCCAAAGAATGCCTAACAGCAAGCCTTCCTTGCTCCATAGAAGTTGATGCAAGAGCTGGAAAGCCAACTACATCTCCTACTGCATATATATTGTTTATTTTAGTTTGATAGTTGCTATTGACAGACAAATTTCCTCTTTCATTTATTTCAAGTCCAGCTTTAACAAGTTTAAGCTTTTGTAAATTAGCTATTCTACCTAAAGCAAATAATACTTTTTCTGTTTCAATAGTTTCACCATTTTCTAATGTAATAATAACTTTAGAAATTCCATCCCATTCAACAGTTTTATACTTCGAATTTCCTATGAATGTTCCACCAAAGCTTTCAAATTCTTCAATATACTTATCAGTAAGCTCTTTATCCATAAAAACTAAGGGTCTTTCGGCTCTATCTAATATAGTTACTTTAGTGCCTAATAATGCAAAAGTACTTGCATATTCACAAGCTATTACTCCAGCACCCAAAATAACTAATGATTGTGGTAAATAAATTAAATTCAAAATAGAGTCACTATCGAGAATATGTTCGTGGTCAACTAACATATCATTAGGTATTCTTGGACTTGAACCAGTAGATATTACTATAAATTCAGAAGTTAATATTTCTTTACTACCATCAATTTTATAAACTTCAATACTATTACTATCTACAAAAGATGCTCTACCATGAATAATTGTAATATTATTGTAATCTAATTGCTCAGAAATAAATAAATGATGTGCTTCTAATACAATATCCAATCTTGAAAGCAAAGATTGTACTTCAAGATCTTCTCTCATTTTGAAATCAAAAATATTTCCATATTTTTTCATTCTATATATAGCAATAGCAGCTTCTCTAAATGTTTTTGAAGGGATAGTGCCTTTATAAACACAATATCCACCAACTTGCAATTCTCTTTCGATAATCACTACTTTTTTACCATTTTTAGCTGCTTGAATTGCTGCTTTTTGTCCACCAGGTCCACTACCAATAATAATATAATCGTACTTAAAATTTTCCATTTATATCACCATCGAATGCATTGTTTCTAATAATGATTCTTTTTCA
>JAYTXK010000281.1:0-5834 GCA_043743005.1 Ignavibacteriota bacterium | reverse complement strand
AGTATGCTTCTATTAATCCCACTGTAGCTACACTATATGCAGATTCTTGCTTGCTTACTTCCAAACTAACTAATTTTTTGAAAGGCGAAGCTGCTGCTTATAATACTTATGGAGTAATTAATTTTTCGCAAAGTAATTATTCAAAAGCATTAGAATATTATTTTAAAGCACTAAAAATAAATGAGAAAATTAATTTTTTAAAAGGTATTTCTTCCAATTATGGTAATATTGGAAACGCATATTACCAACAGTTTGATTATGAAAAGTCATTACCTTACCATAAAAAAGCACTAAGTATTAATCAAGAAATTAAAAATCAAATAGGATTATCTAATAACTTATCGAATATTGGTTTGATATATTATAGCAAACAAGAATTCAAAGATGCATTAGAATACTAAAAGAAATCATTAGAAATTAATAAAAAAATAAATAATGAAACAGGTATAGCTTACAATTTAAATAATATTGGATTGGTTTATTCTGGAATGAAAGAATACATAAAATCAATAGAATGTTATAACAAGTCATTAGCTATTTCAACTAAATTAAACAACAATGTTAATATTGCAAACTCACTCGAAAGCATTGGAAATATATATTTACAACTTAAAGTCTATGACAAAAGTTATGATTATCTAATTAAAAGTATTAAAATATCTCGTGAAATTGGAGCCAAAAATATTCTTAAAACTGCATTATATGATTTGCATATTGTAAATGAAAACAGAGGCAAATACAATGAGTCTTTAAATAATCTTAAAGAATTTTATTTGATTAGAGATTCAATTTACAATTTTGAAAGTAATTTAAAAATGGCTCAATTAGATTTTAAATATAAAGAAGACAAAAAAGATAAAGAAATTGAATTCTTCAAAATGAGTGATGACAAGCAAAAAGCTGATTTGAAAGCTAAGAGCTTGACAATATATTTCTCAATTGGAGGATTTGTTCTGGTTTCATTATTAGCCTTTTTTATTTTCACAAGATTTCAAATAAAAAAGAAATCAAACATAGAATTAGAGAGTAAAAATGCACAAATTGAAGATCAAAATATTGAATTATTAGCACTTAATGAAGATATGCTTGAACAAAAAAGAATTGTAGAATTAGCACATTATCAGCTAAGTGAAAAAAATGAAGAAGTATTAAGTTCGATTAGATATGCACAAAAAATTCAAATAGCTATTCTTCCATTTGAAAGTACAATTAAAAAGCATATAAACGAATTTTTTATTATTTTCAAACCAAAAGATATTATTTCTGGTGATTTTTATTGGTACAATGAAACTAATGATCAAATCTATTTGGCAGTTGCTGATTGTACTGGTCATGGTGTGCCTGGTTCTATGCTTTCTATGATTGGTGCAATGATAATGAATGAAGCAATTCAAAAAGAAATTTATACTTTGAATGGTATTTTAAATTATTTAAATAATACTTTTAATAATGCTTTGAGTAATTCTAATTCAGAATTAGAAACATCAGATTTGAGAGATGGAATGGATGTTTGCTTAATTTCGATTGATAAAATTACAAAAAAAGTTTCATTTTCCGGAGCAAATAGACCACTTTATTATATTACAGACGGTCAAATTAAAGAAATAAAAGGTACGAGAAAATCAATTGGTGGTAAAATTAGAAACCAAAACGAGTTTGAAGTTTTCGATATAGAATTTTCAAATAACTCATATTTCTATTTATCTTCTGATGGTTATGCAGATCAAGGGAATGAATATAGCAAAAAACTTAGTACAAAAATACTAAAAGAAGAAATCCTAAAAATACACCAACAAGACTTAAATAATCAAAAAGAACACTTGATTAATTTATTTGAAGAACACAAATCAAATGCAGAGCAAAGAGATGATGTTACTTTAATAGGAATTAAATTGAAAGATTAATTTAGTTTGTTTTACTTGCTATTGTACCAAAAAAAGTGTAATTCAAAAAATAGTTTGACTAAATTTGATTACATTTAATTTGTTTAATAAGGCAAAGCAACTTAAACATTAATTAAATAATACTCTCTAAGTATATTATTTAAAGTTTGGTTTGATTTATCACCTTCACTTTTTAACCACTGTGCCAAGTCTTCATCAATTGAAACTGTAAAATCTACTTTTTTTTTGTAAAAATTAATTACTTCCGAATCATCCCAAAATGCATCTTTACTTTTAGGAATATCAGAATAATCAATTTCTTTTTCAATTCTTTTATTTAATTTTTGAAAATCAGTTTTGGTTGATTTTATCATAGTAAATTTCCCTTTCATTTTTATTTGCTAAACGAGCAGAAATAATTCTTATTTTTGAATTCATGTTTGTCCATACAACAACAACTTCAATTCCTAATAAATTACCAATTCCAATAAATCTTTCTTCACCATAATTTAATCTCTTATCATTTTTTACTAACATCTTATTCTGAAAAACATTATGGATATCATTGAAGTCAATTCCATACTTTTCAATATTTATTATATTTTTTTTAATATCCCATTCAAAAGACAAGTTCATTTAATTCCATAAATTAAGTATATTGATATTAATAATAAAAATCAATCAATTTTTGTCTAAATAAATTTGAAATTATACAGTAAGCAAATAATCAATAAATGCTTTATAAATACAAACATTCTATTTAAATTTATTTAATTCCAATACCTTTGTAATACACATCTTCTAATTTTATACTTTCTCTATTAAGACAGTTTTTGCCGTCTATTACTACTTGTACTTGATGTGCTGAAAATTCTTTGCCACTTAGAGATTTAAATTCTTTATGGTCTGTTGCAAGTACTATTGCATAAGATTTTTCTAACAACTCATCAATACTTTTACAAGTGCTTAATTCTGGAAAATAAGGATCAAAAATTTCTAATTCTGCACCTTTTTGCAGTAAAATCTCTTTTAATTCAATAGATGGACTTTCTCTCAAATCGCCTACATTAGCTTTATAGCTCATTCCAAGCAAGCCAATTTTAGTTCCATTAATAGTCTTTTTATATATGTTTAATCCATCAGCAAGCAAATCGATAGTATATGCAGGCATTGAATTATTAATTTCTCTGGCTAATTTTAAAAATTTGTGGTCAAATCCACTTTGCTTAGCTCTTTCGATTAAATAATATGGGTCAACAGGTATGCAATGCCCTCCTACTCCACAACTTGGGAAGTGAGGCATAAAAGCAAACGGCTTATTAGAAGCTCCTTCAATCACTTTTTTCAAATCAATACCTAATACATCAAAAGACTTTGCCAATTCATTCACGAAAGCTATATTAATATCTCTGAAAGTATTTTCAATAATTTTAGTTGCTTCTGCTGTTTTTAAGTCAGGCATTTCATTTACTTCACCTGTTATAACACTACGGTAAAAATCGGCAAGTTTGGCAGTAGTTGCAAGACTTGTAGAGCCAATATTTCTCGGAATATTATATACATTCCAGTTTGGGTCTCCCGGATTAATTCTCTCTGGGCAGTGAGCAACATCAAAATCAGTTCCTGCTTTAAGATTTGTTAGTTCTTCCAAAATAGGGATTACTATCTCGTCGCAAACACCTGGGTTGATAGTAGATTCTATAATTACTGATTGCCCTTTTTGCAAATATTTAGCTATTATTTCACAAGCAGATTTAACTGGAGTCAAATCGGGAGTGTAATCATCTAATACTGGAGTTGGAACACAAACAATATATATGTCTGAATTAGATAATATCTCACTATTTAAAGATACTTCTAAATTTGTTGTTTTTAAATCTATTTCACATTGCTCATCATCAATTGGGCTAATTCTATTCTTAATTTTATCAATTTTATCAGTGCTTAAGTCAAAACCAACAGCTTTAAAATTATTATTCTTTGCAATTGCACAAGCAAGTGGCAATCCCACATAGCCCAAACCCAAAACAGATATTTTCATTTTATATTTTTGATTTATATTACAAGGTAATCAATATAAACGCAATACTCTTTATTTGATTTTACTTTTGTGAATTTTATGTTTAGTTGTTTCAAATGTTAAAAACCAATTGAATTTTTGATAACTAATTGAAAATCATTCAAATTATGAAAATTAAAATTATTTACGAATATTAATACTGAATAATGTTTTTATATTTCAATGGATCAATTAGATTTGCTTTTTGGAAGCCTCTTAGCCTTAAGGCACAGGAATCGCACTCACCACAAGCCTCATTAGATTCTTTATAGCAACTCCAAGTAATTTCAAAAGGAACATTTATTTTGTTACCTAATTCTACAATTTCTTTTTTGCTTAATTTGATTAATGGAGTTAAAATTTTGATTTGAGTATCTATCGTTCCAGAATGAATTACTTTTTCAAATGAATCAAAAAATTCTCTTCTTGTATCTGGATAGCCACTGCCATCTTCTTCCACAGCACCAATTACAAGGTATTTTGCTTTAATTACTTCTGCCCAAGAAGTAGCAATAGCAAGAATATTTGCATTTCGAAAAGGAACATAACTTGTTGGTATTTCATCAGTATCCAACTTTGCTTTACTAACTTCAATTTTCATATCAGTAAGGCTTGAGCCACCAATGGCAGCAAGATATGAAATATCAACTATTAATTTTTTTTCAATATTATAATATTTGCAAATATCATAATATGATTGTAATTCTTTTTTTTCGGTACGTTGACCATAATTAATATGCAGAGCAGCAAGCTCAAAGCCTTGACTAATTGCCCAAGCTACACAAACAGCCGAATCCATTCCACCACTCAAAAGCACTATTGCTAATTCTTTTTCCAAATCAACCAACATTAAATAATTCAGGGAACATTTCTTCTTCTATAATTTCGCACCAAATATGTCCAATCATTATATGAGATTCTTGAATGCGTGGAGTATTATCAGATGGAACAATTATTGAATAATCACAATTATTTTTGATTTTGCCACCACCAGAACCAAGCAAGCCAAATGTAGTTAAACCAATTTCTTTTGCTTTTGCCAAAGCTCGTAATACATTTTCGGAATTGCCACTTGTAGAAATTCCAATTACTGCATCTCCACTTCTACCATAAGCTTCCACTCCACGAGCAAATACATTATCAAAGCCAATATCATTGCCTCCAGCAGTCATTATTGATGGGTCAACTGTGAGTGCAATACCACCAATTGCTGGTCTATTAATCTTACTTCGTAACCGTACAACTAATTCAGCAGCAAGATGTTGGGCATCAGCAGCACTGCCACCATTACCACAGAAAAGAATTTTTCCACCATTTTTACAAATATCTGCAAGTTTCAACCCTGCTTCTTCAATTGCAATACCACATTTTTCTAATAAATCAGATTTTACTGCCATTGATTCAGCAACAGTATCACTTATTTTACCCATATAATTACTCATTATCTACCTTTAAAATTTAGTTAAATCTTGATACTTTAATAATAATTTAAAAATTATCAAAGTATAATCATACAAAAGATCACAAAATAAAATGACGAAATCAATAATAATATATTTGTGATAAGTTACGAAATTAATATTTCAGTAATATTTAATAAAATGAGAAGCCAAAGAGTTTGGTATTTGCTTTTCAAAGAACCAATGAAGAAACACCCCGTCTTTCCTTCGGAAATCCACCCCTCTATTTAGGCATAGCCTAAGGAGAGGGGAATTTTCTCGTCATTTCGACCATTTGGGAGGAGTCAAGAGTTTGGTATTTGCTTTTCAAAGAGCTTTTTTTACACACCGTCAACTTAATTAGTCCCAAATTGCTGTCGCAATTTCCCACTCAAATCAGGCAAAGCCTGACTTTCTAAAGAAAGTGAGAGGGGGAATTTTAATACATTTTTG
>JAYTXK010000280.1:0-4103 GCA_043743005.1 Ignavibacteriota bacterium | reverse complement strand
AATCAATAACTAAATTTGTAGATACTACTTTCAAACAAAATTTTAACCCAAATACAATTAGATCATTAGTTGCAATAAATTTCAATTCAGATAATTCATCATTAGAATATTTCCCAGAAGATGCAGTTAAAATTTGTAAGCAACAAAATATTCCAATTTATATGATTGCTATTGGCTCAAATGCAGATAACTATAACCTTAAATTACTTGCAAGTGCTACTGGTGGTCGATTTTATTCAATATCAGAATTTTCTAAAGATAAAATAAATGAAATCATAAGTGAAATAATGTTTGCTCAAAAGAGATTTTTTAAGTTTTCAATTAATAAAAGCAATGTTTTAAAACTGAATTGTGATGAAAGGAAATTGGAACTTCAATATGAATCACAAACTAATTCTATTAAAGAAAGTTTAAAACTTCCTATTTTGGAAGATATTTTTAGAATTAAATACCAGTCTTTATGTAGTTTTCAAAATAACAGCTCAAAAGTTGAATACGATTTTAAAGAAGGCATTCAATCTTTATCAAAAGTTATTAAAGATAATCCAAATTTCAACATTGACTTAATTGGACACGCTTCAAATGAAGGTGATGAAAGTACACTTTATGATTTATCTCTTGAAAGAGCCAATAAAATAAAAGAAATGATGGTATCTTTTGGAGTTAATATTAACCAAATAAGAGTAAGAGCAGAGGGAGATAAAAAACCAATATTTTTTATTGAACAAAATGAAATTCAAGAATATTACAATCGTAGAGTTGAGCTAAAACTCTTAGACCCAGCTCAAAAGCCTTATGAAATAATTGCCGAACTTGTAAAAAGTGAAGCTGATGCTTTGAAAAAAGTTGAAAAATGGGAAGATAGAGGATATAGTGCTTATTTTGAAAGGTATTTAGACTCTGAAAAAACTCCAATTTATAGAATTAGAATTTGGGGATATGGTACTGAATTAGATGCTGAAAAAGAAGTTTCAAATTTAAAGCAAAAGTTTGCTATTAAATTTCCTCTAATTGTAGAATAAATTTATTTTATATTTTCATATCTAAAAAAAAGCTATCTAAATTATTTTCATTTTAGATAGCTTTTATATTAATATTGCAAAAAAAGATTATTCAACGTTTTGCACTTGCTCTCTAATTCTTTCTATTTCTTCCTTGGCAGAAACCACCAAATGTGAAATAGAAGTATCATTAACTTTACTTCCAATTGTGTTTATTTCTCTGTGCATTTCTTGAAGTAAGAATGTTAATTTTTGACCTATTGTATTGCGTTCTTTTAATATTTCAAAAAAGTGTTTTACATGAGAATGTAGTCTAACACACTCTTCTGAAATATCTAATTTATCAGCCATCAATACTATTTCTGTTTGCAATCTTTGCTCATCAATATCATCATTTTCAAAAAGTTGAGTGATTTTTTGACGAATTCTTTCTCTTTCTACTGGGATACGTTCAATTCCTAATACTTCAACTTTTTTAACTAATTCGTGTAATGATTTTACTCTATTTTCTAAATCGATTTGTATATTGTTTCCTTCTTTCAATCTCATAGCATTCAATTTTTGTAAACCTTCAGTTAATGCCCTATTTACTAAAGTCCAGTGCATTTCTTCATCTGTTAATTCTACTTTTTGAACAAATTGAGTAGCAAATTGCAAGACATCATCTAATTTCACTTCATCTTTTATTTTTAAGTTCTTTTTTAATTCATTCAAAGCATTATATACTTCACTTGCTGCTTTAAAATTAATGCCAAATGGTTGTTCACCAGTTTCATTTTCGATTGTAATATTCAAAGAAATTGAACCACGAAATAAAGCACCACGAACAATTTCTCTCATTTCAATTTCTTTATGATTTAAAGTGCGAGGCAATCTACAATTCAATTCTAAATTTCTTCCATTCAAACTTCTTAATTCAACAGTAATTGTAGCAGTTTTGTCTGAAATTGTTGTTTTACTATACCCAGTCATACTCTTGATAGACTGTTGATTTGAAACAAAAGATGCTTTAGCTTGATAAGCATTTGGATTATTTGGTAAATTTTGCTTAAAAGGTTGATTATGCTTTGGCTGATTTTGTTGAAAATTATTATTCTTCTGATTAGAATTATTATGTTTTGAAATATTGCTATTATTATGTTTTTGAGTTGGATTTGAATGTCTATTTTCATTTGGACGATTATCCTGGCTTTTAACTTCAACTTTATTTGATTCATTAGACTTAACTTCATCTATTTTAGGTTCAATTGGTTTAATCTCAACTTGTTTTGATGCTAATGGCTTATTTTCTTGGGCTTTAGTATCTGCTGGTTTAGTCAAATCCACTTTTGTAACATACTCTTTTTTGAGTGCTACTTCTTTTTTAACTTCTTGTATAATTGATGTAGCAGATTTAACTTCAACTGGTTTAGTCAAATCAACCTTAGTAACATATTCTTTTTTGAGTGCTACTTCTTTTTTAACTTCTTGAACTTTTACTTCATTTTGTTTTGTAGTTGTTTTATCATTATTTGCTGGTGCTTTAGTTATAATTGGCTTTGCAACTTGTTTAGCATTGGCTTGTTTAACATTTGTTGATTTGGCAACTGTTTGATTTGTTTCTTTTTGCTTAGTTTCAACTTGTTTAGCTTTTACTGGAGCATCACTTTTTGTTTGATTGCTACTTGTATTTTTTACTTTGTTAGCAATACTATTCTTAGCACTTTCAGGCTTATTTTTTGGATTTTCAGATTTTGTATTTTTCTTATTCAAGACCAATTCTCATTAAAATGTTTTTAAAATTATTTACCAATTGAATTTCTATATTCTTCAGCATATTTAATATAATTAGGAGCTGTATTCGAAATTCTTTGAATTTCTTCTGGTTTCAAATCTCTAATTATTTTTGCTGGTACACCAGCTACAAGTACCCCTTCAGGTACATTAAAATTTTCTTTAACTACAGACCCTGCACCAACTATTGAGTTGCTTCCAATAGTTGAATTATCTAATACACAGGCATTCATTCCTATTAGGCAATTATCATTCAATGTAGCACCATGCAAAGTAACAGAATGTGCTACAGAAACATCATTGCCAATATTTAAAGCATATTTACCATTTGTAACGTGTAGCATACACATATCTTGTATATTTGTTCTATCACCAATTCTAATATAATGTACATCACCTCTTATTATAGAATTGAACCATACAGAACAATTTTCTCCTATTTCTACATCACCAACTATTACAACCCCTTGACATATAAATGCACTTGGATGAATTTTGGGTGTAATTCCATTATAAGTTATAATACTTCCACTTTTGCCATTTTCGTATGCTTTCATATTTAATCTATTTTATAGAATTATCTTATATTATCTGGTTTTAAATATCCATCATTTCTGATAATTTTATTAACTTGATCAGACTGGTGAATTACTGGAGTTATTTTTCTCAAATGCTGATACATATATTCCAATCTTTGATTTTCACTATTAATTTCAAGTAATACTTGTTTCTGACTTGGAGTTAATCCTGCTTTTTGAGCTAATAAATATGATGGAGTCTTAGTATTTACATTTGAAAGTTTGATTTTATCAAGATGGAATCCTTGAATTTGCTCAACAATTAAATTATAAACTTCAACACATTCCATCAACTTTTGATAATCCATTGATTCTTCATCATCTTCAATAAATTCTATTTCGCCCATAAAATATGGCTTTGCACCATCAATAAAATTTAGTAACCTATATCTTTTAATGCCTTCAATAGTTATATCTAATTTGCCATCTTCATATTTTTTAAATATGTCAACTACAGAAGCAGTACAACCAATTTCATACATTTTAGAATTTGAAACTAAATTTATACCCAATACTTCACCACTTGCAACACAATGATTAATAAGCTCTTTATACCTTTTTTCAAATATATGAAGTGGATAAAGAGATTGAGGGAATAGAACAATTCCTAAGGGAAAAATACCAATTTTTTGCATTGCAATCTATATTATAAATTAATATAATTTTAAAGTGATTATAATGAAACGTATATTCTAAAATTTTAGTTTAAAAAATTTAAATTTAATATATTTGATTATTATTTCAAAAAATG
>JAYTXK010000279.1:0-1844 GCA_043743005.1 Ignavibacteriota bacterium | reverse complement strand
CCAAAATTAAACAACAAAGATTTTATTGAGTTTATTGGTAAAATTGCTTTAAATAAACCTTCAATTTCTGATGTTTATCCAGAAATGTATGCAACATTTGTAAAAACATTTTTTCAAGTTGCTGTTCCCAAACATTTCAAATATGCTTTTTTTATCGAAGGAGGAGCTATTGCTGTTGAAAATGCACTTAAAGTAGCCTTCGATTGGAAAGTTAGAAAAAACTTTTCAAAAGGGATTACAGAAGAAAAAGGAACTAAAGTAATTCATTTTCAGCAAGCATTCCATGGTAGAAGTGGATATACAATGTCACTTACAAATACTGACCCAAGAAAAATAAAGTACTTTCCAAAATTTGATATGCCTAGGATTATCAATCCTAAATTGTCATTTCCTATAACTGATGAAAATTTGAAATTTACTATTGAACAGGAAGAAATTGCACTTAATCAAATTAAACAATCTTTTGTTGACTTCAAAGATGACATTGCTTGTATTATTTTAGAAACTATTCAAGCAGAGGGTGGTGATAACCATTTTAGAAAAGAGTTTTTGCAAGAATTAAGAAATTTAACAAATGAAAATGAAGCACTTCTGATTTTTGATGAAGTACAAACTGGTATGGGTATAACAGGTACAATGTGGCATTATGAACAAACGGGTATAAAACCTGATATAATTAGCTTTGGTAAGAAAATGCAAGTATGTGGTATTTTAGTTAGTAATAAAATTGATGATATTAACAACAATGTATTTCACGAATCTAGCAGAATTAATTCTACTTGGGGTGGTAATCTAACTGATATGGTTAGAGCAATTAGATATTTAGAAATATTTGAAGAAGACAACATATTAGAGAATGTTAAAAAAAATGGTCTGGAATTAGAAGCTATGATTAATCAACTTCAATTAAAATATCCAAATATTATTTCAAATGCTCGTGGTGTTGGCTTGATGAGAGCCTTTGATATGACAATTGAATTAAGACAAACATTTTTAGATAAATGCTATGAAAATGGATTACTTATTTTGGCTTGTGGCACCAATTCAGTTAGGTTTAGACCAAACCTTGCAATTACAAAAGCAGAATTGCAAGAAGGAATGAATATTATAGACTTAACTTTAGCAAACTTGTAAATATATTTATTTATTTATTAGTCCCTTTAATATTTTTTTTAAAGGGACTTTTTATTTAAAATTTAATAATTACACCATAACTTGCACCATATTTATGTGACCTATTCCAAATATTGTTGTAACTTGAAAATAGTGATGTAAATTCAAAACTACCTACCATTGAGAATTTGTCTGAAATATTATATTGCAACCCAACATTTTGCTTTGTAATATAACCAAAATTAGTACCACCCAAAAATAATGACCCAAATGGTTGCATATAAGCTAAACTTTTAACAGGTGAAAGCTTGTAATTTAATACTCCACCACCCCAAAAGGCTAATCTATTTTGTTGTAAATTTATTTCAGTTAGGTTGCTTATAGCTTTAAATTCTTGCAAAAAGTTTTCTTGTCCAAATTCAAATCCGAATGCCAAGTTTTCTTCAGTATTATAAAGTATTCCAATTGCAATATTATTTATAGCTGGAGGATTTGTAGCAGGCACATCATAATTTGCTATATTTTGAGATGAAAAACTTCTAAAAGTTAATGCAAATCTACTATCTAAATATTTGTACTTATCTTTGTCAATTAATTTATTTGGCTCAATAAACTTTTCATTCATTTGATTTTGCTTATCTTGAACTAATGGAATTTCTTTATAGCTCTTATTCTCAATTTTAGAATTATTTAAAATTTCATTCTTAGATTCTATAATATTTTCGTTTTTC
>JAYTXK010000278.1:0-3558 GCA_043743005.1 Ignavibacteriota bacterium | reverse complement strand
ATTTAATACTACCTAAGTTTTTACAAAATTTTATATGAAATAAAGTTTTCAACAAACCTAATTATTTTCTTGTATTTAAAAATAAAGCTTGTATTGTATTTTATTTTATTTTATTTTAATTTGATTGTAAGGTCTTTTACATAAATAAAAAATAGGATAAAGAATGGAAAAACTGTTGGTTCACTTTAAAAGTAATTTATTTGATTTTATGAAAAAATCAAATTGGAATTTCATCAATTATTTAAAATTTGGAATAATTTTAATTGCTGTGTTTAGTTTAAACTTGTATTCTCAAACTTATCCTTTTCAATTAAATGGGAAAAACTTCAAAGCTTATCACTTTAAAGTCCAAAGAATAACAGATACTCCAACATTAAATTCAGGTATGCCTTTAGATGTAATGGTGAGTTATATAATGTTTGATAGTTTGGCTCACTCGCAAAATTTTGATAGTGTAGCTAATTACATTGATAGAATTAAAAATACAGATACTTTGAAGATGATATGTAAATACTTTTTAAAAGTTGGTAATTATAATCCTATGCTATTAAAACAAAATTTTTTCTATAATGATACAATTCAAAGATTTTCATCAGATCCCTTTTCGTTAAGAGATGTAATTTATGATGCCATTCTTAGCTCTAATAAATTTGATTATTTAGATAAGCTCATTTTAACATCTGATTTTATTTACAAAATTAAAGTTGCAGATGTTTATTCTATTTATGACTCTACTTCTTATGTTGCTCCTACAGAAAAAGATATAACTTGTACAATTGAAAAAAAATTCAAAGGAAATATAGTTGCTTCTTGTAATAGTTTTTTTATGAATAATAATACTCTATATAACAAAAAAGATTCCAAAAATGTATTAATTTATTATCCAACGAATTCAACTCAAAATATCGATTCAGGTAGTTGTTTTCAATTTGTATATAGAGTTGAGCATCAGCGAGGTAAAATAAGTGATGATCAAATTATTAAGAAATATACTAATGATAGTTTGCTATTTAATCCAGCAAATAAAGAAATGATTAATGCAGATGATACACCTTGGGTTGAAAATAGTAAAGAATATTTAGTGTTTTTATCACTTGGTATGTTATCAAGAGATTCATACTTTGATTATTTTACTACTTCTCCTTTTGTTATGAAATCAGAAACTGGTAATATATATCCTATTTTAAATGGTATGGTAAAATTAACTGATGAATTAGGATATACAAATGAAGTAAATTCTACTACTTTATTTAATTTGATTGAAACTAAATTTAATTATTTGTTAAATTTTCAATATGGACAATAAAAATGAAAGGTATTTTATATTTAGTTCTGCTGCTCCTCGATATTCAATTATTAAATTCACAGTGTGTTAAGGCGGGAAATTGTACCAAATCATATAAATATATTTCTTGTTCAGATGGGCAACCATTATGTTCCAAGAATCCATATTTGACTGCTTTTAAGGCTCCGAACCCAATTTGTTTAAAGTTTTATGGGAATGGTCCTGCAACAGTTGAAATACAACTTAATAATGGTCAATATCAAAAGTTTACGACAAAAACCAAGTTCAAAATGATTTAGATAAAGCAATGTTTAATTGGAATTGTATTTGTGATAAACAAAGTAGTACTTGTGAATGTGAAGTGTATGTTGGATTTTCAGATAATTATTTAGACTTTGATAATGATAAAAACGTAGCAAAAGATGTAGTTGCTGTAAATCAAAAGTCTATTACTGATGATTGTAAAGTTAAATGTGGTGCTTTTGATACAGGTTATAATAAAATTCTTATTAATAATATGTTAGAAAGAACTGGTGCAGATCCTTCAGAAATTAGGAAAAAGAAATTTGTGGCTACTAATGATTTCTTTAGTGATCCAAATTTTCCTTACTATCAACAAAATAGAGGTCCGAATACTAGGTGTTATGATTTACAAGGCGTTATTGGACATTAAGCAGGTCATGCTATGGGGTTATATCATCACGACGATGGTGTAATTTGTGATAAAACAAATACAGGTTTAATGAATGCTTATGTTATTTCATATAGAAAGTATAGTGATTTAACAGATGATGACAAATGTCAATATATGAAATTATATTGTCCTACAAAAATTGTAACTTCTGTTGATAATGAAGAAATAAAAGTTATAAAAGATGTTAATTTATTTCCAAATCCAGCTAAAAACAGTGTTGTTTTAGAAGTTGCTTCTCAATTTTTTAATAGTGATTTTGATTTGTATATTATTGATCAAATAGGAGTCAAACAAAATAATATTAAATTTATCAAGTTTGATAAATCAGATAAGTTTTATATTGACATTGATGTTTCAAGTTTGTTACCTGGAATTTATTTTATTTCTTTGAACGGGTATGATACTGTAGCTACTTTAAAATTTATAGTTAAAAGAGATTAAATAGTAATTTTTTTATGTGAGGCTATTAAATTTAAATAGCCTCATTTATTTTATTTTTGATGGGTTATTTTTGTAAATTTTAATTATAGTTATTTATACTTTTTAATTTTATTTAATTTATCAAGATTAATTTTTGAAGATTTTAGGATTGAAAATATTCAATACTATCTTAATATTCCAATCCCTTCTTCTTATTATTTTTTAGTAATATTATTGATATATTCTATTTTACTTCTTTTCCTCCAAAGGAAAGGAATAATAAAAACCTATCTCTTAAAAATTTGATTCATCTCTCCAGCTTTTTATTTTCCAGTTTGATAAAGAAGTGGGTCTAATTAGCTCAACAGTAGCCCTTCCTTGCACTTGAATAATATCAGATGGTGAAAATACTACCCTCAAGCTAAATCCTCGTGAAATCTCTCTAAAAGTAGTATCCCCAAAAGATATTACACTTTCATTCCAAACTAAGTCCATATTTTGAGCAGCTGCAAAAAGCCTATAAGTTGTAAGCATTTCTTGCTCTCTATTCCAAGTTTGGTCTATACCTTTGTCATTATTTTTATATATAAAAATAAAATTATCATCGAGCAAATTTCCATAAACCATAGTATCTTTGAATTGGTAAGCATATTTCCAATTTTGAAAAATTCCATCAGTTGTAGTTTGATCGCCAAGAAATCCAGAATTGAAAGTACCATTATTAAGTGCTGGAGCAAATGGGTTATTGCAACCAACAAAAGTAAATAACAATATAAAGATAACTTTTTTCAATTTTTAATAAATATAGTTTTTTGTATTAATGAAATTTAACTAAATTAATAAAATTAAAATTGATAATAAAGAAAAATGAATTTAGAAGAAGTAATATTATATTTTAAAGAAAATAAAAGTCAGAAAAATATTGATGGAATGGCAAGATTTGGGATAGATTCTACTAATGCTTTTGGAATCCCAACTCCCCGAATCAAAAATTTAGCTAAGCAAATTAAGAAAAGCAATGAATTTGCGATTGAACTTTGGAATAGTAACTACCATGAATGTAAGAAATTGGCAATATTAGTTGCTAATCCTAAAACATTTCCAGAAGAATTGGCTGATAAATGGGTAGGGGAGACTAATTCTTGGGACTTGTGTGATG
>JAYTXK010000277.1:0-2563 GCA_043743005.1 Ignavibacteriota bacterium | reverse complement strand
GTAGTTTTACCAGAGCCTTGCAAGCCAGCAACCATAATAATTGTAGGAGCTGAAGGAGCAAACATAAGTTCGGCTCTCTTATTCCCCATCAATTCAACTAATTCATCATTTACAATTTTTACAATTAATTGTTCAGGCAAAAGTTTGCCTTTTACTTCTGCACCAATTGCTTTTTGTTTTACATCTTCAACAAATTTCTTTGCAACATTTAGATTAACATCTGCATCAATTAATGCTCTACGAATCTCTACACAAGCCTCATCAATATTCTCTTCTGTAATTACTGTCTGACCACGAAACTTCTTAAGCGTTAATTCTAACTTCTCTTGCAAACTTTCAAACATAGCTGATTTCTTTTTTTATAATTATATTAAACAAGATTACAAATATAATATGATTTATTTTATTAAACAACTAAATCTTTGTAAAATAATGAAATAGTCAAATAAATATGTGTTTACAATGTAAATGTTTTGTAATATATTTCGATAAAAAAAATTGATTTAATTATATTGCATATTATAGATTTACAAAAATTAAAAAACTTATAAATTCGGGTTTTAAAAATGGGTTTCTTCGACAAGTTTAAAAAGAAAATTAGTGATACAGTTGAGCAAGTTCAAACCAAAATTGAACAAGTAAGTGAATCAGTTTCTGAAACTGTATCTAATGTTGCTCAAGCAACAAGTGAAGTTTTGAAATTTAATAAGCTAAAAGATGGATTAAACAAAACCAGACAAAGTTTTGCGAGTAAATTACAAATTTTGCTTGGAGGAAGAAAAATTGATGAAAAGCTTTTGGAAGAAATTGAAGAATTATTAATTACTGCTGATATTGGATTAAATACAACTGATAAAATAATTGAAAAATTAAAATTGAGAGTTAAAAAAGAATCAATCGAAGATGCTGAAAAGATTTATGGATTGTTAAAAGAAGAAATATATTCAATTTTAATTACATCTCCATCTGCAAATAATGATAAAATATATGCGATTAATGAAGATGAAAAACCAAAAGTAATTTTAGTAATTGGAGTAAATGGAGTTGGAAAAACTACTACTATAGGTAAACTTGCACACAATTTTAAAGAAGCTGGAAATGAAGTAATGATTGGGGCAGCCGATACTTTTAGAGCTGCTGCTAATGAGCAATTAGAGATTTGGGCAAAGCGAGCTGGAGTGGATATAGTGCAAAGAGGTATGGGTGCCGATCCAGCTTCAGTAGCATTTGATACTCTTCAATCTGCTATGGCTAAGAAAAAAGATATAGTTATAATTGATACTGCTGGCAGATTACATAATAAAGGTCATCTGATGCAAGAGCTTGAAAAGATTAGCCGAGTAATGAAAAAGCAAAAAGAATCTGCCCCAGATGAAGTATTTTTAGTTCTTGATGCAACTACTGGACAAAATGCAATTAATCAAGCAAAAGAATTTATGAAAGTAACTGGCTTAACTGGTATTATTCTTACTAAACTTGATGGTACAGCCAAAGGTGGGGTAGTAATTGCAATAGCTGATGAACTTCAAATTCCTGTTAGATATATTGGAGTAGGTGAGCAAATGAATGATTTGCAAGCATTTGACCCAACTTACTTTGTAGAGGCTTTATTTGGTTCTGATGATGGAACAGAAACTGTTTTAGAAATTGAATAGCATTATAGATTATTAAAAGAAGATAGATTATGCAAAGAAGAGATTTAATAAAAGGATTAGCTTTATCAAGTATATTACTTAATTCTAAAAGTACTTTAAATGCTAATGATAAAGAGATTATTAAAAATAACAACAATAAGAATTTTATTAAACCAAAAGCTTTGCAAAAAGGAGATAAAGTTGCAGTAATTGCTCCTGCAACTGCTGTTACAGACCCTGATGATATTGCTAAAGCAAAAGAAACTCTTGATTACTTTGGCTTACAAATGATTCTTGGAGATTATGTTAATAAAGGTCAAGGCTACAAAACACGCACTATATATGAAAGAGTTTCAGATCTTCATAAAATGTTTGAAAATAAAGAGATAAAAGCTATTTTTGCAATTCGTGGTGGATATGGCTCTGCTGGTATTTTAGAAAATATTGATTATGAATTGATAAAAAATAATCCCAAAATATTTTGTGGGTATAGTGATATTACGGCAATGCACTTAGCTATTCAAAAGAAAAGTAATCTCATTACTTATCACGGTCCTGTGATGCTTTCTCCATTTACCCAATTTACCGAACAGAGCTTTAATAAAGTTATCTTTGGCAATTCAGCTAATTTAGAATTTACAAACCCTCAAGCCAAAAAAGGATTTAGAGAGGTATATCCAACAAGAGAGCTTGTGAGTGGTATAGCAAAAGGTAAATTAATTGGTGGAAATTTAAGTATTATTTGCTCACTTATGGGTACTGAATACGAAATTGATACTTTAGATAAAATTTTATTCATTGAAGATGTGGAAGAGCCAGCATATAGAATTGATAGAATGTTAACTCAATTAAAATTAGCTAAAAAACTTGATCAAGCAGCTGGAATAATAATTGGTAAATGTGAAAATTGCAAAAATGATGGTCAAGGA
>JAYTXK010000276.1:0-2422 GCA_043743005.1 Ignavibacteriota bacterium | reverse complement strand
ATTTAATAGAGTATGGAAACCACAACTGGTTGAATTTAAAGATGGTAAAAAACTTCAGCTTTTACAAATGTAAAAAATAATATTTTATTATGAAATTTTAAAAAGGACTGTCAAATATTGACAGCCCTTTTTTTTTAAAGTCTTTTTTAATTGAAATTGATTTTTTATCATTTATTTATTCAAATAATCATAAGCAACTTTTGCTAACATAATCATTCCATTTATCATTGGAATCTCGTCAGGTGAAAGTTTTGAATTATGAAGTGCAGGCATATTTTCAATTTCTAAAGGTTTTATACCCAGAAACCAAAATGAAGCAGGGATAACCTGACCATAGAATGCAAAATCTTCACCCCACATTTTAGGTATAAATTCAATTACATTATCAGTACCAAATACTTGATTTGCTGATAGCTTAGAGAAATTAGTTAAAGTTTCATTATTAAAAACAGGTGGATAGCCTTTAATTATTTTAAGATCACACTCACATCCATATAGTTTGCAAAGTTCATTAGATTTTTCAATTAATAAATGGTGCATTTGTTCTCTCCACTCAAGATTAAATGAACGTAAAGTGCCTTTCATTTCAACTTTATCTGGTATTATGTTTGTTGCATTACCACCATTTATAGAACCTACAGTTAATACTCCAGCATCTAAAGGATCTTTATATTTTGTCATTAAAGTTTGATAAAAAACAATTAGTTGCGAAGCTGCAAGAATTGGGTCATACCCCAAATGTGGTTGTGCTGCATGAGTGCTTTTACCAGAAATAGTCCAATAGAGTTCATCAGCAGAACCCATTACATAGCCTGAGTTTGTTGCAAATAAACCACTTGAATCACCGGGATAAATATGTTGACCAAAAATTGCATCAACTTTAGGATTCTCAAGTACACCTTCTTTAATCAATATACTAGCTCCTCCGGGAAGTTTTTCTTCTGCAGGTTGGAATATTAATTTGACACAACCATTTAAATCACTCTCAATTGATTTTAATATCTCTGCTGCTCCTAAAAGCATACTTGTGTGCATATCATGACCACATGCGTGCATTACCCCATCATTTTGAGATTTATAATCCAAACCTGTTTCTTCAAAAATAGGAAGTGCATCTATATCTGCTCTAAGTGCTACACATTTATTTCCTTTTCCAACTAATCCAATTACACCTGTATTTCCTAATATTTTAAATTCAATTCCCAATTTAGTCAGTTCATTTTGAATAAATTTAGATGTTTCAAATTCTTCAAAAGATAATTCAGGATTTTGATGAATATGTCTTCTGTGAGTTTGGATTTTAGGAAATATTTCATTAGCTTTATTTTTAATAGTTTCTAACATATTTAAGAATTTGTATTTTATAAAAACCAAATTTAAGAATAAATCAGTAATTTTGTTATTGTTATAATTTAAAAATAAAAAAATGCCTTCATTAGAGAAAGATTTTAATCAAATAATTAATTTAATTCAATCTTCAAATAAGATACTTATTACAAGCCATGTAAGCCCAGATGGAGATTCTATCGGTTCATCATTAGCTCTTTGGAATTTCCTAAAAGAACAAGGCAAAAAACCTAAAATAGTAATGAATGATAATATCCCTCATAATTTAAAATTTATAAAAGGAGCAGATAAAATCATTAAATATGATCCTAAAGAAAATTATAAAGGCTTTGATTTAGTAGTTATTTTAGATTTAAATCAACATAGCAGAATTGGAAATTTGTGGTATGATTTGGAAAATATTGATTGTACAAAAATTGTAATAGATCATCATCAAGATCCTAAAGAATTTGCAAATTTCTATTATATTGATACTCAATCTTCGTCAACTTCTGAAATATTGTACGAAATGATGAATGAATGGAACAACAAATTTATAAATTCAGCTACTGCTGAAGCATTATATGTTGGAATTATGACTGATACTGGTTCTTTCCATTTTGATAGAACTGATGCAAGATTATTTGAAATTGCTTCTGATTTAGTTAAAAAAGGAGCAAACCCAACCCAAATTTATGAAAGTGTACTAAGTGTTAACTCTTTCAAATCATTGCAACTAATGGGAAAAGCTCTTACAAATATGGAGCTGTATTTTGATGGACAATTTTGTTTGATGCCTATTACTCAAGAAGATTTTGAAGCAAGTCATACTCATCCAGGAGATACTGAGGGGTTTGTATCTTTAACACTTTCTATTGAAGGAACTAAAATTGGTGCTTTACTTACTCAAGTACCAGAAGAAAAAATAGTAAAACTTTCTTTAAGATCTAAGAAAGATATTTCAATTAGAGAAATAGCTGTAAAATTTGGAGGTGGAGGACATAACCAAGCAAGTGGTGCAAATATTAAAGATACTACTTTGGATATTGTAAAAACTCAATTAATAGATTATGTAAATGAACTATTATCTAAAATT
>JAYTXK010000275.1:0-1967 GCA_043743005.1 Ignavibacteriota bacterium | reverse complement strand
TTCCAAATACTCTAATGATGCACCGCCACCAGTACTAACATGGCAAACTTTCTTTTCAAAATTAATTTGTTTGATTGCAGCTGCCGAATCACCGCCACCAACAATTGTTTTTCCACCATTTAAAGTTGCTTCAGCTAATGAACATGCAATAGAATATGTTCCTTTAGAAAAGTTTGGCATTTCAAAAACACCCATTGGTCCATTCCAAATAATAGTTTTGGCTTTACTAATTATTTCAGAGTAAGATTTTTGTGTTTCAGTTCCAATATCCATTCCAATATCATCAAGTCCTATTTCATCTTTTTTAACTATTTTAGTATTTGCATCATTATCAAATTTATCAGCAACTAAAATATCAGTTGGTAGTAAAAGATTTACATTCATTTCTTTGGCTTTCGCAATTAAATCCTTTGCCATTTCCACTCTATCATTTTCTAACAAAGATTTACCTATTTCCAATCCCATTGCTTTATAAAATGTGAAAACCATTCCTCCACCAATTAAAATATAATCACATTTTGATAACAAATTATTAATTACATCTATTTTACCAGATATTTTTGAACCACCAATAACAGCTACAAAAGGTCTTATAGGATTATCTACTGCCTCACCCAGATACTTAAGCTCTGAATAAATTAAGTACCCACAGAATTTATCTTTAAAATTCATAGCTATTTCAAAAGTAGAAGCATGTGCCCTATGAGCAGTACCAAAAGCATCGTTTACGTAGCAATCTCCTAAATTTGCAAGTTCTTTTGCGAAAATTATATCATTTGCTTCTTCTTCAGAATGAAATCTTAGATTTTCTAAAAGTACTATATCTCCAATTTTTGCTGAATTAACTGCATTTTTAGCAATATCACCAATGCAGTCGTATGCAAAATGTACTTTATACCCACACTTGTTTTGTAAATAGTCTGCAACAGGCTTTAATGAATATTTTGCAATTACTTGACCATCTGGTCTGCCTAAGTGGGACAATAAAATTGGAATACCACCATCTGCGATAATTTTATTTATTGAAGCTAACGAAGAAACAATTCTTATATCATCAGTTATATTAAGTTCTTTATCAAGAGGAACATTAAAATCAACTCTTATTAAAACCTTTTTTCCTGAGAAATTAAAATCATCAATTGACTTAATCATTTTATTATTCCTAAATTTGGAAATGTAATTAACAAAAATAATAAAATATTTTTATTAATTTTATGATTTAAGTCAGAATTACAAAATTAATATTGAATTTAATATTAAATACCTGTACTTCCAAAGCCACCAGAGCCTCTATTTGTGTCGCTTAGAGTTTCTTTTTCAGACCAAGAAATATGTTCATATTTTGCAATTACTAATTGAGCGATTCTATCACCAGATTTGATGATAAAATCTTTTTTGCCAAAGTTTGCCAAAATTACTTTAATTTCGCCACGATAATCCGAATCGATAGTACCTGGTGAATTCAAACAAAATATACCATTTTTGGCTGCAAGTCCACTACGAGAGCGAACTTGACATTCAAAACCAGCATCTAAAGCAATTGACAAATTTGTTGGAACTATTGCAATAGCACCAGCAGATATAACAATATTTTCATCCATAGCAGAATATATATCCATACCAGCAGAACCTTCAGTAGCATAAGTAGGTAATGGAATAATATTATATTTGTTGTCTATCCTCTTTATCTCAACTATCATTTTCTTCTACCTTTGCCACCAGAAAATTTACCTCCTTTTTTCAGGCCACCACTTCGTCTTGGTCTATTATCACCAGGAGTTTTTTCAGATCTATTAGCTCTGCTATCTCTATCTGAATCGCTCCATCTAGCTTTTTTATCTGAATCGCCATATTCTTTTTTAGGTCTGTCTTCTCCACTTCTTGGAGAGTATTCTCTTTTAGGTCTATCTTCTCCACTTCTTGGAGAGTATTCTCTTTTAGGTCTATCTTCTCCACTTCTTGGAGAG
>JAYTXK010000274.1:0-1703 GCA_043743005.1 Ignavibacteriota bacterium | reverse complement strand
TTGAAATGGGAATAATTGGACTCATTTTATATTTGGGTATTTTTTCATCTTTAATTTATAACACTTTTGAACTAAGAAGACTTAATTTAAAATTGGAATATAATAATAAGGTATATAATTTTGTAAGCTTAGGTAACATTTGTTTTTATATCATTATTTTACAAATCTTTTTCAATTTTGTAACTTCTAATTTAGTAGTTTCTGAAGCTTCTTGGCTAATTATTATGTTTTTTGTAAGTATTACAAATAATATTCAAATCAAAAATGGATATAAGGTATTTGAAGTTAGTATATTCAAAATTTCATTAAAGAAAAAACTTTATATATATTTAAAAGAAAACAACTTACTTAAATTATCCAAATAGAATATTTTTAAAGTTATTAATTATATTTACAATTCAAAATAATCTTCACCTAAATCAAGTTTTGTAAGTCTTGCTAAAATTGCACCATTAGACCTTCCAAAATGTATAGCAATATTTTTAATATTAGAATTTTTTGAATACAATTCTTCTAATTCAAAATCCAATTCCTTTGTCCAGGGTTTGTATTCACTTTTATTTTTAACTCTATTTTCATCTTTATTGTATTTCTTTAATTTTGTTGATTCACTAAAATTTTTAGTTGTTTTTTTAGGAAATGATGAGTTATTGATTAAGTCTTTTTTCTCTTTTTGAGTTAAGACCTTCAAAATATGAATATGTGAGAAATTTGCAAATCCTTTAGGAATAAGAGTTTCAGGTAAATATAAATCTACTTTAGACCTTGTTATAGCAACATACAACAAATTTATCTCTTCGCTTAATTTTGAAATGTTTATTTCTTCATTCTTTTCATTTTCTTTAATCAATTTTTCTTCAGTTATAAAATCATTCACTAATTCAACCGAATCATATTCCATTCCTTTACATCGATGAACTGTTGAAAATATCACTTCAGCTTTTGATTTATCATTACCATCAACGTGTTTATCTTTTAGTTTTTTAATCATTTTTGGAATATCATTACCATATTCTTTTACAATTTCAAGCAACATTCCAAGTTGAAAATCTTCAGTTTTATCAATATAATTTTCTAATTCATTTATATCCTTCATTCCTTTTATTAATATATCTTTGATTTTGCTACGCTTATTATTGTATAAATTTAAAACATCATAAAGAGAAGTTCCTTCATCAGCATAAGTATAAGAATTGATATTTCCTTCAAAATAAATATTTTTAATATTTTTATTTTGATTTATATATTCAATTGCTCTCAAAAGCAATCCTAAATTTGTTCTTGCAAGTATTGCTTTAGATTTAACTAATTTTGAATCACTTTTACCAATTATTTCAATTTCAATTTTTTCGTTAATGTGTTCTTTAAATTTTATTACACTTTTGGCTAATTTAGCAATTTGATTGTGAAATCTAAAACTTGTTGATAAATTATAATTTTTAAATTCTACTTTTTCCAAAGAATTAACTGCATATCTCCAACTATAAATCTGCTGATGTGTATCGCCAACAATAATTTTTATTGCATCTTGTTTCAAAAATATATCAAGCATAGCTGGAGAAGAATCTTGTCCTTCATCAAATAAGATATAATCATAATTTAAATTTGGATTGGATAATTGAAACTTTTTAAGATAAAAGTCATGGATTATTTCAATTTCTCCATTGTTCATTTTATTAAGTAATTGCCTTGTTTGGTTAATT
>JAYTXK010000273.1:0-4502 GCA_043743005.1 Ignavibacteriota bacterium | reverse complement strand
TGTAATTTTTTGTAGCGAAATTTGTAGTCTGTATTTGTTCATTTATTGGATAACTATACATACTTTGATTTGTTACAAATTTTTAAATTTATTTTAATGGTATTTTTATAATGAATGATTTAACGAAAGTTAGAAATATTGGGATTTCTGCCCATATTGATTCTGGGAAGACAACTCTTTCTGAACGTATTTTGTTTTATACTGGTAAAATCCACAAGATTATTGAAATTCGTTCAAAAACTGGCGACGGACCTACAATGGATTCAATGGACTTGGAAAGAGAAAAAGGTATCACAATCCAATCTGCAGCTACTTTCTGCGAATGGGATGATTATACAATCAATTTAATTGATACTCCGGGACATATTGATTTTACAGTAGAAGTAGAGCGTGCTTTAAGAGTGCTTGATGGTGCTGTCTTAGTTCTTTGTGGTGTTGCTGGTGTGCAATCACAATCAATTACAGTTGATAGACAAATGAGACGCTATGGTGTTCCAAAATTAGCATTCATTAATAAATTAGATAGACAAGGTGCGAGTGCTTATAGAGTTACTCAACAGTTAAGAGAAAAATTAAACTTAAATGCTGTAATGGTTTCTTTACCAATCGGTATTGAAGAAAACTTTGCTGGTGTAATTGATTTAATTGAAATGAACGCAGTTTATTTTGATGGACCTCAAGGTGAAGACATAAGAAAAGATGTAATTCCAGCTGATATGATGGATTTGGCTAATGAAAAAAGAAATGAATTAATTGAAGCTTGTGCTGACTTTGATGACCATATTGCTGAAAAATTCCTTGTTGGTGATGCAGTAACAGCTGCTGAATTAATTCCTGTAATTAGAAAAGCTACTATTGAATTAAAATTAGTTCCTGCTTTCTGTGGTTCTGCAAAAATCAATAAAGGTGTTCAATTCTTACTTGATGGTGTTGGTTTGTTTTTACCTAATCCTCATGATGTTAGTAATTACGCATTAAATAGAGATAACAACGAAGAACAAGTTGAAATGATTTCTGATTCTACTAAACCATTAGTTGCTTTGGCATTCAAATTAGAAGATGGTCGATATGGTCAGCTTACTTATATGAGAATTTACCAAGGTACTATGAAAAAAGGTGATAATATCATCAATACTAATAACCAAAAGAGATACAAAATTCCTCGTTTGGTTAGAATGCACGCTAGTGATATGATTGAAATTGAAGAAGCTGGTGCTGGTGATATTGTGGCTACTTTCGGGATTGATTGTGCTTCTGGTGATACTTTCACTGATGGAAAATTAAACTATGGTATGACTACAATGTATATTCCTTCTCCAGTTATTGAGCTTTCTGTGAAACCAAAAGAAAAAGTTGGATTGGAAAGTTTTTCTAAAGCATTAAATAGATTCCAAAAAGAAGATCCTACTTTTAGAGTTTCTAGAGATGAAGAATCTGGTGATACTATCATAAAAGGTATGGGTGAGCTTCACTTAGAAATTTATATTGAAAGAATTAAACGTGAATACAAATGTGAAGTAATTGTTGGTCAACCTAAAGTTGCTTATAGAGAAGCTATAACTATTAAAAGTGATTTTGATTATACTCATAAGAAACAATCTGGTGGTTCTGGTCAATTTGCTCGTATTGCTGGTTATTTTGAGCCAATGGATCCTGAAACTGAAGGAACATTCCAATTCTCTAATAAAATTGTTGGTGGTACTGTTCCAAAAGAATATATTCCAGCAGTTGAGAAAGGATTTGTTGAGCAATTACACGAAGGTGTATTGATTGGGCAACCTATGGTTGGTGTAAAAGCTGAATTGAATGATGGTTCTACTCACGCTGTGGATTCATCTGAAATGGCATTTAAAATTGCTGCAAAGGCTGCTGTTCGTGAATCATTGATGAAATGTAAGCCTGTTATTCTTGAGCCTATTATGAAACTTGAAACTTCAATTCCAGAAGAATTTCAAGGTGTTGCAATTGGACAAGTAAACCAAAGACGTGGTATAATCTTAAATACGGCTATGGATAATGGATATGTTGTAGTTGAAGCTGAAGTACCATTAAAAGAAATGTTTGGTTATTCAACTGACCTTCGTTCTGCCACTCAAGGTAAAGGCGAATTTACAATGGAATTTTTGAAATACAATCAAGTACCAAAATCAGTACAAGATGATATTATCAAAGCATACCAAGAAAAATTAAAAGAAGAAGGATAAAACTAAGCTATTTCTTTATTTTAAACATAAAAGCCCTTTCTCAGAAATTTGAAAGGGCTTTTTTTGTTTACTACATATAATCCTAAATTCTACTTCACTTTTGTAAACCGTTTTTATTCTATCTATTTTCCGATTTATTATTTATTTTTTTCTACTTTCACTTTTATAAATTAAGTAATAAATATTGCATTTCAAAAGTATTATTTATATACTTATATTTTGCAAACCGTTTTCTTGCTATTTATTTTTTATTTCTTATATTTGCAGTTGGAATTGTATTAAATTCTCCTCCTGCGGAGGAGTGGCTGACAAAGTCAGACGAGGTGGTTCTTAATTAATTCTTTAAAAAAATAGCCTAATTTACTGCAAAACACTGCAAAATATCGCATAAGTCATTGAAAAATAAGAAAATGATTTTGCAGTAGAATTTCTTAAAGTCCTCTCCTATTTGGGAGGATTTAGGTGGGGTTCTTAATTAGCTCTTTGAAGTACAAAATAGTAAATATAATTTGATGTTCAGCTCCTTTAGGGGTGAAATATCGGTAATAACAAAAGTGCTGACCCCACCCCAGCTCTCCCCTAAAGATTTTAACAAGTTAAAATCGGGGAGGGAGAAACCAATATAAAATAGAGTAATTCACTGCAAAACACTGCAAATTATCGCATAAGTCATTGAAAATTAAGAAAGTAATTTTGCAGTAGAAAATTCGTCAATCCGTGGGGTCGATTGACATTAAAATAAGTTATTGCAGTAAATTCCTTATCTTTTGAAATAGCTAAATTAAGGATTTCAGACGTAATTCCTTGGTTTAAATCGAAAGTAAAGGATTTTAATGCTCTTTCTTGAGCTATATCCAAAAACAAATTACATTACTCGCTTTAGTAACAAGATGTGAATCATAATTAGTCATTACTATAAACAAAATTACTTTTCGTAATGATTCCATTCTTAAATTATACCATTTTAAAAAGTGCAAATTAACTTATTTTAAATTATTTAAAAATAAATTTTACGCTAAAATATTAAAATTAAATTAATTATTTGTATTTAAATTGATTTATTTAGTATTTAATTAATTTTTTTACTAATTTTGATAAGTCTAATTAAAATAAATAAATAAGATATGCTTTATGAAAAATATATTTTATACATTTGCAATATTACTACTTTTAAATACTTACTCCTATTCATTACCAAAAGAATGGATTGTATTTAATAATATAAATTCAATTTTACCATCAAATAATATAACAACACTTGCTTTGGATAGTAATAATGTTAAATGGGTGGGTACTGATTCAGGATTGGTTAAAATTGTTGGCTCTCAAATTACAGTTTACAATACTGCAAATAGCAAAATATCAAATAATTTTATTAATGAGATTACAATAGATAAAAATAATATTTTGTGGATTGCAACTGATGGTGGTATGAATAAGTTTGATGGAACTAGTTGGAATAAATATGATTTGTCTAATTCACAAATTATTTCAGATTCTCTTCTTACTATTTCAATTGATGCTAATGATACAAAATGGATAGGAACTAATGGATTTGGTTTGAGTAAATGGGATGGAAAGACTTGGACAAATTATGAATATGGCAAATCTGGCATACCAGATAATACTATATGGACTATTGCTTATGATAATATGAAAAGGAAATGGATAGGAACTGACGATGGAATTGCAATTTATGATGATAAGAATTGGGTATTAATTAATCCTGACAATTCAAATTTGCCAAGTTATAGTGTATATTCAATTTCTTTTGAAAATACAATTAAATGGATTGCAACTGATAGTGGACTAACAAAATTTGATGGTAAGAATTGGACCATATTTACAAAAGACAATTCTAAATTACCGGCAGATGCTGTAAACTTTATTAGATTAGAATCTAATGGTATGAAATGGTTTTGTTCAGAAAATGGATTAACAAGTTTTGATGATAATAATTGGACAGTTTATAATATAAATAATTCAGGAATGCCAGATAATTCTTGTTCAAATATCATTATTGATAATCAAGGCAATAAATGGATTGCTACATACAATGGCTTAGCAGTTTATAAAAAAGGAGGAGTAATTGGAATAAGTGATCCTAAAGTTCCAAATTCTCCTACAAACCTTAGTTCTCAATCATTTAAAGATAAAATATCTCTCAAATGGGATTATGAGTCAAATACTAATAATTATTGTAGAATTTATAGAAGTATATTTTCTGATAAAGGCTATACCATATTGAAAGATAGTTTAATTGATAATAAATTTAATGATTTATCAGCTTTAGAATCA
>JAYTXK010000272.1:0-2854 GCA_043743005.1 Ignavibacteriota bacterium | reverse complement strand
TAGCAATATTATTTGCTTGCAGTTTTGAGAGAGGAGAGGCTACATGCCCAAGTGGCTTTACAGAATTAACACAAAGTTTTACTTATTTGGGATGTAATTATACTGTAACTTATTGTCTGAAATGTGCAATAGTAAATGATTCAAATGAAGTAATATTAAAAAGTATTGGACTTCCTAATACAGCTCCATGTTATAATTATTTTATTACACATTCTAATGAAATTGTTAATTATATTAGAACTGAAGTATTAAAAAAATTGGCAGCTACCGCTTGTACTACACAGCCTCCATGTGGACTAGGAGTTAGACAAATAATAGTTAAAGTTCCATTATGTTGGCAAAAAATGTATTATAATGATGGGGTAACAATGGGATTTAGAATGCAGGCATGTAATTATGAAAGTTATTGTAAATGAATATTTTCATATTGTTACGATTATAATTTAAATGAATATCATTATGAATATATAAACCAAATAAAAGTATATGGAAATGATGGTATTTGTTCTGAATCAATGTGGCAAGATTGTACTGATTCAAATCTTATGTTAGAAATAAATTGGAATCATTGGTGTACTTGTTGGCAACCTTTTGATTGTATAACTCAATAAATTATTATGATGAAAACATATTATATAATACTTGCATTTATATTTAATATAAATATTTTAAGTTCACAAAATTTCTATGAGAACTTACTATGTGATAAAAATTTTACCAATATAGACTATTTTGGCACTTTGGTTATAGATAATAAAATATTTGTGTATGGTTCTAATGGTAATTATGTTTTTTCCAATGATAAAGGACAAAATTGGACTCAAAGTAATATTAGTAAGGCAACAAATATAGTAAAAATGCTAAATTTGAATAATAGTCTTTATGCATTTACTTCAAGCGGACAATTATTCCAAAGTGCTGATTTAGGGCTTAATTGGAGTTTAAGTCCATTTGATAGTTTGGGGACAATTTTTGGAGTATCTATGAATTTTGATTATATATTTATAAGAACAATAAATTCAATTAATTTGTATGATACAAAATTAAAACTAATTTCAAAATATCAAAGTGAAGTATTGCAATATAAATATTCTAATTACTCAATACCTGAGAATAATTTCATTTTTTATAATGATTTTTTGATATTTGGAGGTGTGAATATACCAAAACTATATAAGTTGGACATAAATGAATTTATTAAAAACAATATTGTAATTGATAGTTTGATTGTTTGTGATTCATGCGTACAAGAAGGTGCTTTTATCACGGCATTATATAATGACAATTTGGAATTTATTGCAAGAATTAATAATCAAAATGCACCTTCAGTATTTTTTAAAATGGACTTAAAAACTAATAACATTGTTACTTTAATTGGAAATGTAAGAAATAAATATACAGGTAAATATTTCAAATTTAATGATATTTCTTATAGATTTTATACTCCCGATACTAAAAATTTAGGAGGCAATTCAGATACTTTTTATAAACTCTCTGTAGATTCTTTAGATAAACAAGACTCTTTATTTAGTTTAGGAAGTTCAGAATTAGTTAATAGAGGCTCCATTGGTACTTTTTTAATGGATGTTACTCAAATCTCAGATAAAGAGTATATTTTAGTTGGTGTTAATAAATTAATATTATATACAAATGATAATTTTCATACATTAAAAGTACTAAGCTCAAGAGGTGATATTTGCAAGGAGCAACCTAATTATATTAGCAAAAATGGGAGCTATTTTTTAAAAGACTTGGCTAATTTAAATAAATCTATAACAAATAATGGAATTGCATTCCAACCCTTATCAATTGATACAAATGATTTAGAATTTCGTAAATTGCTAAAATTAAATACAATCTACATTAACTCAACTTATTTAGATATGTACGGAAGGATAATGTATTTTTTAAGTCATGAATCATCCAATATCAACAATATAATTTATAGTGATAACTATGGGAAAACATATAAATATGCAAAGAATTTCGAAATAATGAATTCATCACAAGAATTAGTGGAAATTGGAAAAATAGATGGATATTATTCATATTTATTTAATTATAAAGTAAATAATGTAAATTACTTTAAATATTGTATTTTTGATTCAACAATGAATATGATGTACTATAAGCGAGATTCAATTAATACTATCAAATATTCATTATTTAAAAACTTAAGTAGTGGCTTTTTGATTAGCACAAAGACTGTTTCAGATTCACAAAAAATAGAAATATTAGATTGGGAATATAAAAGCAAATCGTGGTTGAGAGTTAAATCATTTGATGTTGTGTATAATGAAATAAAAGTATTCCCTATTAGTAAAAGTATGGATAGTGCTTTTGTTCTTTTGATAACTGAAAATTCAGGTAAATATGTTTGTAAAATGTATATATATGATAATATTAATAAAACTTTAGAGTTAATATTTCAAAACTATTTATCCTCTTTCCCAAAATTTCTTTTAGATTTAGAAGATAAATATTTTTTAGTTGGAGATAATTTTGAATATTCGGTAAATAAAAATAATTTATTAAATTGGACTAGCAAAAAAGCAGATAAATCTTTAACTTGGAATTGGGTGAAAAAATATGAAGATGACTATAAATATCTTGTAAGTATTAACAATAATGAATTATATACATTGACTTTTGACCCTAATTCAGATGTAGAATATAAACTCGAAGACCAAACTTACTTTTATTCCTATCCACCATACCCAATACCAGCTTTTAGTGAGGTGAAGAGTTTGATTTATTGGGATATGAGTTTTGATATTGATGCTTCTGAAATATCAGTTTTTGATGTATTTGGAAATAAGATTGATGATAAAAGTAATATTAAAATTAATAAGTT
>JAYTXK010000271.1:0-1778 GCA_043743005.1 Ignavibacteriota bacterium | reverse complement strand
TGCCAAATCACCTTCTGGAAATTTATCTAAAAGTTCACTACATTTTATTGCTGATGGTCGCCATTCTTCTCTATAAAAATATGATTTAGCCATTAGGTAAAGTGTTTTTTCAATATAATCACTTTTTCCTTTTGTTGCTAATATTTTTGAACCCTTAATTATTATAGAATCTAATTTTACTGCAACTGGTTGGCGTTTGTTTTGTTTGATAATAAAATCATTTAAAAAAGGAGGAATACCAGAGCTTTGATAGTTTTGAAATAATATCCTATCCTCAGGTACAAATACCCTAGGAAATACTCTTAATTTTTCATCTTGATATTCAAATTCTTCCTCAGATTCTTTCATCAATCTTTCAGCATTATAGTAAGTATTGAAAAAAGTAGTAAAATTTGTATAAGTTTTGCATCCTGCTAAAAGCAAAAAACTAAGAAATGATATTTTAAAGAAGACTTTTTTCAAATGTAAATCTGTTTGATATTTAACTTAGCTTAATGAACGTATTTCAAAATTACTTATTTTGAATTAATCAGTTTTTGGTTTCAAATTTAAATCATTTTTAATATAAAAATGATAAACAAAGAATGATTCTGGAATTGACAACAAAACTAAAGATAAAGTATTATGATTAAAATAAACACTTTCCAAAGATTTTGGATAAATTGCATAAGATAAAGTGCCAGTCATAGCCCAGCCAATCGTAAACATTAAAGCAAATACTGTTACTGCTAATAAACCATCTTTAATTGTTAATTTTTGCCAATTTTTTGTAAAAGCATACAATGCAACTAATACATGCAAATAAAAAATAAATAATTCAATCATAAGAAATTTTCAATTTTGTTTGAATAAAAAAGTAAATTATGCAATTTTTGGGAAATTTACCAATTTATCTTTCCCAATTAAATTTGTAATTAAATAAATTTCTGAATTATTCTTAAAGTATTAAAAATAATGTTAATTGTTTTGTAAGTTTGAATATTAAGTATTTGCAAATTAAACTCTAAGTTAATGAAAAAAATTGTTTTGTTTATTTTATTGATTACAATCTATTTTGAAAGTTTTGGACAATCTATTTCGTTATTTGATATAGATACTGTGGCATTTCCCATTCTAAAAGCAAAGTTTTGGGCTTTTGATACAAAAGGAGTTCAATCTTTTCCTCAAATAAATGAAATAAAATTATCTGAAAATGGTTTATCTCGCATAATTACTGATATTAGTTGTACCTCTCCAAAACCATTAATTATGATTTCAATTGCTTTTGGGATTGACCTTTCTGGTTCTATGAGCAATAGTAATTTTGGTTTTTTACCAATAGAATTGACTAAAACAACAATCAATGAATTGTGCAATTTAAGTATTGTACCACAATCAGATTTTGCTTTGGAAGTTTGTGATGGTGAGTCATATATTCTTCAAGATTTCACAAATGACAAGTTAAAAATTATAAACTCAATTTCACCATTGAGTGCGAGTGGTGAAAATAATTTTAAAGAATTACTAATGAATAAGTTGACTGGTCTTGTTAATATAGCAAAATTTGGTAAAAATAAAAGAATAGCTATACTTTTTACCGATGGATTGTGGACACCATTAAGTCAAAGTGAATTGCAAAATTGTATTGATACATGTTTGAAGTATAAAATTGAATTTTATTCTGTAATTTATTCTCAGTTTGGAATAGAACCAAATGGAATAAAATCTTCATTAAAGGAATTATCTTCAAAAACAGGTGGAAATTTATTTGAAGGAATAATTTCAGAACAAAGTGCAAT
>JAYTXK010000270.1:0-4622 GCA_043743005.1 Ignavibacteriota bacterium | reverse complement strand
GCAGGCTTATTTTGGCTTGATGAAGGTAAAAATACATTTGGTGCAAGTAAAGAAAATAAAATAGTTTATCCTAATGGCAAAATAGTTCCAAATGCTGGGTATTTTGAAAGAAATGGCTACATAGTAAAATTATTTACTAATCAAATTAATATTATCAAAGTTGATGATAAATCTATTAATGAATCTATAGTTTTTAATCCAGATTCTACATCAAACCCAACTATGACTTATGGTGATTTGAAATGGACTATAATAAAAAGAGAAAATAGAATTGGTATAAGATTAAGAGATTTAAAAAGTTCAAATGTGAGTAATTTCAAGGGTATAGAAAGATTTCCAATTGACTCAAATTGGAGAGTAAAAGCAAAATTAGTTAAAGAATTAAAAAATAAAACAATTTCAATTAAGAATGTATTAGGTCAGATTGTCCAAGAACAAACACCAGGCAGATTAGTTTTCACTATTAATAATATTGCATATTCATTATATGCCCTTGATGAAGATGGAGATTTGTTTATTATATTTGGAGACAATACAAATGAAAATGAAACTTATCCATCGGGAAGATTTTTAATTGCTCAAAAGCCTGATGAAAATGGGAACACTTATATTGATTTTAATAAGGCATATAATCCACCTTGTGCATTTACACCATTTGCAACTTGCCCATTGCCACCAAGTCAGAATATATTAATATTAAGCATTAAAGCAGGTGAAAAAATTTATGGACACGAAAAGTAAATAATATTTAGATTGATGATGATTGAAAAAAAACATTTTATCTTTACTGCGATTTTGAAAATTCAATTTATTATTAAGCAAATCAAATTCAAATGACACCAATTGGACACATATCAATTTCAATTATACTTAGCAAGTTTCTAAAAAAACTTACATTAATTCCATTAATTATTGGTGGGATTTTGCCAGATATTGATTTCATTTTTCTACCTTTTACTTGGTTTAATTCAATTCATAGAGTTTATACACACAATTTTGTGTTTATCTTTTTAGTAGCATTTCTGTCTTTTTTTTGGAAAAAAGAAATTAGGAAAATGGTTTTTTATTCTCTAATAATTGGTGGTTTAGCTCATTTATTATTTGATAGCATCTTAGATAGTAACCCAAGCAATGGTATAGGTATAGCTATCTTTTTCCCATTTTCAAGTAATGTTTATTCTCCTTTTAATTTAATTTCTCAATCTTATTTTACAAATGAATGGAATATTAAAGAAGGCAAATTTGCTAGTTCAATTCTATCTACTTTAATTGAAATCCCCTTTTGGATAATTGCTGGCTATTTTGAAATAAGTAAAAAGTATAAATAATTCCTATATTAATAATAAGGTGCCAGAATGTATTTAATTCTAACACCTTTCGATTTTAATAAATAAACATAATTATTTCATAAATGGATAATCAGTATAACCAGTTTCATCACCACCATAAAATTTTGTATGATCATAAGTATTCAGTTCAGCACCTTTTGCAAATCTTTCAGGTAAATCTGGATTGGAAATAAATGGTCTGCCATAAGAAATAAGGTCTGAATGTCCTGCTTCTAAGTAGCTATTTCCCTTATCCATATCAAATCCACCATTTGAAATAATAGTTCCTTTATAGATTTTTCTAAAATGTTCAGAAACATTTTTAACAATATTTGGGCTATCAATTGGTACAAATGGCTCCATAAGCTGCACATAAGCCAAATTGTAATCATTTAGTTTTGTAAGCAAATATTCATAAGTTTCTCTTGCATTTTCATCTTCAATATTTTGAGCTTGACGAGATGGAGTTAATTTAACACCAACTCTATCGCTTCCTATAGCTTCGCACATTTCAGAAATAGCATCAAGCATAAATCTCGCTCTATTTTCAAGTGTACCACCATATTCATCATTTCTTTTATTTGTACCTGTTATAAGGAACTGCTCAGGCAAATATCCATTTGCTCCATGAAGTTCAGCACCATCAAATTCTGCTGAAATAGAATTCAAAGCTGCCTGCTTATATTCTTTCATAATTTTTAATATTTCAGATTTTTCCAAAGCTCTTGGAGTTGAAAAATCTTTCATTCCTTCATAAGTATATGTTTTGCCTATAGCAGGTATATTTGATGCTGATACTGGTGCTTCGCCATTGTGAAAAGATGAATGTGATACTCTACCCACATGCCACAATTGACTAAATATCAAACTATTTTCATCATGAACAGTTTTTGTGATTTTATTCCAAGCTCTCAATTGTTCAGCAGAATATATTCCCGGAGTATCAATATATCCAACTCCTTTAGTAGAAATTTGTGTAGCTTCAGAAACAATCAATCCTGCACTTGATCTTTGCTTGTAATAAAGTGCTGTCAAATCATTTACTAAATTATTTTTTGCTCTACTTCTTGTCATAGATGCCATTACAATTTTATTTTTTGTGGTAAACTTACCTATTTTACCTTGTTGCAATAGTTGCATTGATGTTAATCCTTTATAGAATATTTATTGTTTATTAGTTATTTCAACAATTATTAGTGCAACAACTATTATCCTGTAATATTATTGTAATGTATTTGTATAATTAATTAATATTTTATTATTTTAGAAAGTATAAAAAACAAAAAAGCTCAATATTATGAGCTTTTTATTAAAGATTGTTTTGATAATCAGTACACTATTCTGAAGCTAAAGTTTCTATTACTTCAGTTGTAGCTACTTCTGAAACTGTTGCTTCTGAATTGGGTTCTTCTGTTGAAGACTTCTCAGGCTTTTTATCTTTTGGAGCTTGTTTTGGTTTTGCTTCTTTTGCTTTTTTAATTTTATCAGGAGCAAGTACAACTGATAAATTTTTACCTTCTAATTTGATAGCAGAATCAACTTTTGCAACATCAAGAAGCTCAGCAACAAATTTTTCTAAAAGTTCGCCACCGATTTCTTTGTGGGTGATTTCTCTACCACGAAACATTACTGAACCTTTAACTTTATTTCCAGCAATTAAAAATTCACGTGCATGGCGAGTTTTGAAATTAAAATCATGAGTATCAGTTCTCCATTTGAACCTTATCTCTTTCATTAATTGTTGAGTTTGATTTTTCTTTTGATCTTTATCTTTTTTGGCAATTTCATAAGCGAACTTGCCGTAATCAATAATTTTACAAACTGGTGGTACAGCTTGTGGTGCAATCTCAACTAAGTCTAATTCAAGGTGTTGAGCTTTTTTGAGTGCATCATATCTATTGACTACACCAATCATTTCATTGTCAGGACCAACAAGTCTAACTTCGTTAGCTTTTATTTCGCCATTAATTTTATGCTTTCTAGCAGTTTCTCTAACAGGCATACCACGATTTGGAGTAAAGTGAGCAGGTAAAATAAGCCTCAATTAATGTCCTTTAGTAAAATTAGATAAATATATTTTTACAAATTTAATAAAATTTAATTAAATATAATAAGAACAATAAAAGTATTTTAATAATTATTTAAATTTGTTATTATATTTCGATACAAATAAGAAAAACTTTATGATTAAATATGAATATATTATTGCTGGATTAGGCAATATAGGTAGTGAATACTCAAGTACAAGACACAATATCGGATTTATGATAATTGATGAACTAGCAAAAAAATATAGTTTAGACTTTTCAAAAGAACAAGGCAAGGCATTTTATACAGAATGGAAATATGCTGGAAAAATTGCTTTATTATTAAAACCAACTACCTTTATGAATTTGAGTGGAAATGCTATACTAAACCATTTGAATAAAAATGCTGGAACTTCGGATGAAGTAATTGCAATTGTTGATGAATATAATTTTCCTTTGGGGCGATTGCATTTTAAAAATGGAGGTAGTGATGGTGGACACAATGGACTAAAGTCAATAATGTCTGAACTAAATTCTATGAATTTTTACAAGCTAAGATGTGGAATTGATAAAAACTTTACTTTAGGTGGACTTGTAGATTATGTATTAGGTGAATTTCTTGAAAGTGAGCAAGAATTAGTAAATAAAATGATTATTGATGGAGTAAAAGCATTGGAGTATATAATGAAATCAGGCAAACAAAGAGCTATGTCTGATATAAACTCAAGTAAATTATTTCAATAAATATTATAAATTATTAAAAATGATGTTTTATTTTGCAAATTAAATTATTTTTTCTTCAATTTTTAATTAATTGCAAAGTTTGAAATAAATAGTATTATTCACAATTAATATTAGCAGGATAGAATTTCTATTTTGGAAGACTAAAAACAAATTTAGACCCAACTCCAAGTGTACTTTCAACCCATATTTTACCTTTATTAAGCTCGACAAATTCTCTGCATAAAGTTAATCCAAGACCTGTACCAGATTCCTGGTCAGTACCCTTTGTAGAATGGTAAGTGTCGATTTGAAATAGCTTTTCTAAATCCTCAGGTTTTATCCCAACACCAGTATCTTGAATAACAACTTGCACTTCATCGCCCAAATCAATTGTATAAACCGAGATTGTTCCACCAACAGGAGTGAATTTAATTGCATTTGTGATTAAATTTCTAATTACAGTCTTGATTGCATTTAAGTCACAATAAGCAGTTGTCATTGGCTTTGTATCACTGGTTAATTCAATATTCTTTTTTTCTGCAAG
>JAYTXK010000269.1:0-3007 GCA_043743005.1 Ignavibacteriota bacterium | reverse complement strand
CCTTCTTGCTGTTCGAAAGTTACTATACGTATTTCAGCATCTGAATTAATAGCTCTTGATAAGTCATAAGGAGATCCATTAATATAAATTCCTATTGCTACTCTTGCCAACCCTTCTGAAATAGATTTAGTAATTTCCATTCCATTAGTGCCATCTGGATATTCTTTAACTGTTTTATCTGGAAAAGTTATTTTCATTATAATCCTATAATTTGCTTTTTTACTAATTACAAATATAAGAAATGCTAAAATAATTATTGCATAAAGAAGTTTTTTTTATTTAATTTACAATAAAATTAACTTAATTGTGTTTTTTCATTTTATTATAACTCAAATTTGGTAAAACAAATGAAAACTTTTTTAATTAAGCTATTTATAATTTCTATTTTTGCTGTAAAACTAATTGCTCAAGATGAGAAATTAGATGATTTACCATTTACAGATGAACCTTTAAAAGAAGAAAAATCAAGCTATTTTGTTTTGGGTGGTGGTATAACTGGTTCATTTCTTTTTAATAAAGTTGATGATATTAATTTAATGCTTAAGAAAAGTGGTTATCCTGAATTAACTTCACCAATGTTTGCTATTGGTGGTCAAGGGATAACTGGATTACCTTGGGTTCCAAATTTGAGAGTAGGTATTTCTGGGATGGGAGGGTCAAAAAACTCTTCCAATCAAAAAGGTGATACTATATCTAATTATCAATTTTCATCACTTGGTTTATCAATCGGGTATGGATTTATTTTAATGAAAGGGCTTGCTATTGTACCAGAAGTTTCTATTAGTTCAGGTGGAGTAACTATTGAAAGATATTATACTTCTGGAAGTACGACCTTTGATGATATTGATAAATCTAAAACTAACCTTAGCAAGTTATCAAATAACTTTATTAATTTACAACCACAATTAAATATAGAATGGGCTGTTACAAATTTTTTAATGATACGTGGAGCAGTAGGATATAACTATCAATTAAGTTCTGATTGGAAATTAAATTATCAAACTTCTGTTTCAAACGTACCAGATGGCTTTAAAACAAGTAATATGTATGCTCAAATTGGTGTTTTTCTTGGATTATTTAATTATTAATAAAAATAATAATATTCTAAATTATTCAACAATTTATTTGTTAATTCCTAAAAATTACCTATATTTGTAGCTACATTTTTTGCAACTAAGCAAAATAAAAAAATTACTTTAGATTGAGGGCCTTTAGCTCAGTTGGTTAGAGCGTCGGACTCATAATCCGCAGGTCGCTGGTTCAAGCCCGGCAAGGCCCACAAATACAAGATAGCCTTATTACAGAAATGTAGTAAGGTTTTTTTTTGTATTAAATTTTTATTCTCTAAGTTAAATCCATTTTATCTTCTAAATTTTACTACATACTTGCAGAAAAGCAAAGCAATTTATTGAAAATATATAAGTAAGTCATTGATAAATATATAAGTAAGTCATTGATAAATAAAAAAAGAATAAGAGTTTTTTTTTTAAAGTAATTTGTTTAGTAATTTATTCTAAATAAACTCAATTTTATTAACACTTTTCAATTTTAAAATCATTATTTTATTATTTTATGAATTATTATTAAATACCTAATTAATCAATATCAAAGATATTACCAATATTCAATATTAGTTTTGGGTCTAATATTTTCTTAATATTTTTAGAAAATTGAAGCAATTCTGGATTAATCATTTTTTTATAATATTGTTTTTTAATTTTCCCAATGCCATGCTCGGCTGATATTGTTCCACCCAAGCTAATTGCTTTATCCATTATTTTAGAATATATTTCATTTCCTCTTAAGAATTCTAATTCGTTTTTTGGAATAATGTTTGCATGTAAATGGCAGTCTCCAATATGACCAAATATTAAATATTGAATATTAGATTTTTCTAATATCTCATAAATAAATAAAAATACTCTTTAAAATTTTCATCTGGGATTGAATTGTCAGTACCAATTTTCAATGTCTGGTATTTTGAAATTAGTTCATTTACTTCAAGAGGTAATTTATGTCTAAATTCACTAAATCTCTTGAGTTCTTTTTCATTTTGAGCAAACCAAGTGAATTTATTTAGAGTAGTTGATTCTTCGATTTTTTTGTACACTCTTTCTAATAATTTGTCATATTCATTTTTAGTTGTTTCAAATTCTAACCAAATTGCATATTTTGCTTCATTTGGAATTTGTGAATAAAAAAATGATAGCATCTTTAAAGAATTGAAATCATAATATTCTACCAAACTTGGTTTATCTTGCTTTGTAAATTTATAATATTCAATGAAATCAAACATCTCATTTGTGTTTTCAAAATATACTAACACACTAAAAACACAATCAGGTAATTTAATGACTTTTATTCCAATTTCACTTATTACACCCAAAGTACCTTCTGAACCAATAAATAAATCAATTTCTTGCATATTGTTTTCTAAGAAGAATCCACTTGCATTTTTTAATTTGGGTCTATTATAAGAAGGAATTTCTAAAGAATAAGTATTTAAATTAGATTTGATTTTTAATATTAAATTTTGAGTTAGATTATTATTTCTAAATGTTTGTACAACTTCACCATTTGATAATATTATTTCTAAATAATGGACAAAATTTCTTATTGGACCATATTTGAAACTCCTTGAACCAGAAGCGTTTGTAGATATATTTCCTCCTAACATACTATAATTTTCAGTAGGGTTAGGTGGTAAAAAATAGCCATTATCTTTTAAAATATTTTGCAAATCATTTAATCTAATTCCAGGTTCTACATAAATTATAGTTTTATTAATGTCAAAATTAATTATTTGATTTAGTTTTTCAGTAGAAATAACAACCCCACCTGTTGGTACTTTAGATCCAGTAATACCAGTTCTTCCAGCAGATATTGTAATTTTGATATTATTATCATTGCATTTTTTAATGATTTCTAATAATTCAGATTTTGATTCAGGAATATATACCTTTTCAGCATTTCCTTTCAAATTAGATGCGTCTTTTAAATAGTCTTG
>JAYTXK010000268.1:0-2095 GCA_043743005.1 Ignavibacteriota bacterium | reverse complement strand
AATTACAAACAATGTTTATGGATAGTAATTCAAAATCCGTAATTGTAGTTTCTGAATTAAAAGATAGTACTTCCACAAACTATAACTTACTTGAAAAAGTAAAGCAAAATATTCTTAAAAATTTAGATACAAATAATAAAAACCAAAAATTTAATGAATTTAGTAAAGAAGGTATTAATTTTTTACAATATTTATCTTTTAATAGTGAAATTGTACAAGTTAAATTAATATTTAAAACGAATTATAATAAATATATTCAAATTGACTTTTTGTTAAAATATGATTATTATAAAAACAATGTAAAATCTATTGAATCAACAATTGGTTCAATTAATATCAATTAATCCATTTAAGGAGCGTGCTTATGTCTAAGAAAATCATATCTATGATTCTGGTTATTACATTAACTGTAAGCTTAGTTAGTTGTACTGTAAACCAACATATTATTGGTAAAGGTGCCCAGTCTAATACAGAAATAAATGATAAACAATGGTATATTCTTTTTGGTTTAGTACCATTAAATAATGTAGATACAAACAAAATGGCTGGTGGAGCTAGTGATTATACAATTGAAACTAAAAGTTCATTTTTAGATGCGATAATTTCTGGTATTACTGGTGTTGTAACTGTTTCTTGTAGATCAGTTAGTGTTAAAAAATAATACATTTTCGAGGGTTATTATTTAAAGTAGCCCTCGAATTTTTAAGGAAGACTTCTGAAATATAAATATTTTAGTAATAATTCTAAAATAAAAAAAATCATTCCTGCAAAAACCCATAAGAAAAATTCTTCAGTATATTTAGAAAAGTATGCTACATCTACTTTTGTCTTTTCAAGTTTGTCAATTTTATTATAAATTGCTTCAAGTGACTTGTTATTAGTTGCTCTATTATATTCACCATTTGTTGATTTAGCTATTTTAGTTAGTAGTTCATCATCTATCTGAACATCTACATTTTGATATTGAGTTCCCATAGGTGTTTTTACAGGATATGGAGCCATTCCTTTAGTGCCAACTCCAATAGTATAAACTCTAATTCCAAAAGTTCGAGCAATGTCTGCTGCAGTTTCAGGAGAAATCACTCCCATATTATTTACACCATCAGTCAAAAGTATAATTACTTTGCTTTTAGCTTTGCTATCTTTTAATCTGCTTACTGCTGTTGCCAATCCCTGACCTATTGCAGTTCCATCTACTACAACACCAGTTTTTATTTCCTTAATTAGATTTTTAACTATGCTATGATCAATTGTAACAGGGCATTGAGTAAAACTTTCTCCAGAAAAAATAACTAAGCCAATTCTATCATTTTCCCTACTTTCCACAAATTTAATTGCAGTTTTCTTTGCTGCTTCAATTCTATTTGGCTTCAAATCTTCAGCAAGCATAGATGTAGATACATCAATTGCTAATACAATATCAATTCCATCAGTTGTTACAGATTTTCTGCTTGAATTTGATTGAGGTCGAGCAAGAGCAATAATTATAAATGAAATAGAAATTAATCTTAATACTATATTCAAATGCCTTAATCTTTGTTTTAAAGTAGGCTTAATTCCTTCAAATCCAATTGTTGATGAAAATGAGATACTTGTTGTATTTTTGTATTGTTGCCAAATATACCAAACAAGTAAAATTGGAACTATAATTAAAAACCAAAATATTTCAGGATTTGCAAATTTTATTCCACTCATTTAGCTTCCTCCAATTTTGGCTCTTTGTAATATTTTATAGTAGAATTGACAAACTTTTCAGCCAAATCCATACATTTTGAATTTTCAGATGGTTCAGGGATTGCTTTAGCAAATTTTGCCAAATCAGATATTTGCATAATTTCATTCAAATCATTTAAACTTTCTTTTTCTAATTTCAAACTTTTTAAAGTGTTGTATATTTCTTCGCTAATCATTTCAAAAGCATTAATTACAAAAGTTCGTTCTATATAAAGTCTTAAAATATCAGTTAGCTCAGAATAATATTCTTTCACTTTACCACTTTGCCAAAGTTTTTTGTTGTCTAAAATCTTAAGTGCTTCAATTGCAGCAATATGAGGTGGAATTTTAGGATCGAATCTTGGCACTTCATTAATTACTT
>JAYTXK010000267.1:0-4221 GCA_043743005.1 Ignavibacteriota bacterium | reverse complement strand
CAATATCAAATTTATTTTTGACAAATAGTATTGAAAAAGAAATTAGAGATTTAGGTGATTCCTTAACAATTCTTTCAAACTTGAAATATAACACTAGTTACTATTGGAGAGTAAAAGGAAGGAATAGAAATGATTCGACAGACTGGACAAGTACAAATGAGTTCTTAACTATGCTTAAAGAACCTATTTTACTTGAACCAATAAACAACAAATTAGATTTAGACAAAAATAGTAAATTTAAGTGGTCAAAAGTGGAAAGTGCTAATTTATATTCTGTTCAAATTTCTAATTCAAATAATTTTTCAAATATTATTTCTACTTCAACTTTTACTGATACTTTAGGTATTTTAACTAATTTAAACTCTGATCAAAAATATTATTGGAGAACAAAAGCTATAAATCTAAATAATTTAAATTTTAGTGATTGGTCAAGTCCTTTTGCTTTTAATACTTTAAAAGATATTACCAAACCATCTTTAATTTCACCTCCAAATTTATCAGTTAAAATTCCAATTGGAAAAGTTAGACTAACTTGGCAGAAATTTACGGGAGCTACTTCTTATGTAATTGAAATATCTAAAGAAATAAATTTTGGTAACAATTTGATAAATACTGAAATCACTGAAACTACTTATGACTTTAATATTATTGATAATTACACATTATATTATTGGAGAGTAAAAGCAAAAACAGGAAATACAAGTTCAGAATGGACTGATATATGGAATTTCAAAAGTGCTATTGGAATTACACTACTTAATTCTCCAATTAATAATATAATAAACTTAGATACAGCAGGTATATTAAAATTGAATGCAAATTTAGGTGCTAAAGAATATTATGTTCAGCTTTCTGAAAAGTCTGATTTTTCAACTATATCAAATACTTTCCAATCAGCTAATACTAGTTTCCAATATGCAAGTTTAAAAAGTGATACAAAGTATTATTGGAGAGCTAAAACTTATTATGACAATGATACTTCTGCATTTTCTGAAATATGGAATTTTACAACCAAAGTTATAAAAAATAGTATTGAATTAGATAATTCAGAATTATATAAATTTACAATCAACCCTAACCCAGTTAGTGAAAACTGTGAAGTAAATATTTTACTTCCTAATAGAAATGATATTTCATTGGAAATAGTAAATATTAAAGGGCAAATTGTAAAATCAATTTTAAATAATTATTTTATTTCAGAAGATTTTAAGTATAATATAAATACAAGCCAAATTCAAAATGGCACTTATTACTTAAAGTTAATTATAGATGGTAAGCAAAAGATAATAAAGTTTGAGATTAGTAGGTAAGCAAAGTAGATTTATTAAATACAAAAAAAACTCTCAAAAAATGAGAGCTTTTTTAAAATTTACAAAGTTTTAACAAAACAAAAAGTTTAATTATGCTTTTTTAAGCATTGCACGCAAACCAACTTTGTCTAATGTTCTAAAAGCTCTTGCAGTAGCTTTAATAGTTATCCATTGACCAGTTTGAGCATCCCAAACTTTTTTCTTTTGAAGATTTGGTAAAAATTTACGTTTAGTTTTGTTGTTAGCGTGAGAAACATTATTACCACTAAGTGGTCCAACACCAGTTAATTCACAAATACGAGCCATTATTATATTCCTATTTTATTTTTTATTTGATTACAAATTTAAGAAATTTTTCAATAATATGCAATAAAATTTATTATATTACTATAATAGTTTAAAACTAAACCAAATTTTATAATTTATGCAAAAATTTATTTTATATGTATTAATAATAGTTTTATCTTCATTAAATCTATATTCACAACCAAGTTTGAGATTAAATTCACCACTTGATATTGTTGATTACGATTTAAGCAAAGATTCATTAGACAAATCAACTATCAAAAAAATACTTAGAAAAAAAGAGTTTTGGGAGCCAAGAGTTACCAAATCTGGTAAATTTTTAAATTCTGATGTATTTAATGAAGAAATTCAAAAGTTTAAAAAAAACAAAAATACAAACACTCAATCTAATTATCAATGGAAAGCTTTGGGTCCAGCACCAGAAAAGTCTAATAGTAAAATGATGGGGACTGGAAGATTGAACTGTGTTAGATTTCATAATTCAAATTCAAGTCAAATATGGGTAGGTTCAGCTACTTCTGGTTTATGGGTTTCAAATAATAAAGGGGACTTTTGGGAACAAGTTAATCTTGGAGATTACCCTATACTTGGCATTTCAGATATAGTTTTTCCAGTATCAAATCATAATTACATATATGTTGCAACTGGTGATTGCGATGGAGAAGGTGGATTTGGTGCTTATTCTATAGGAATAATGCTTTCAAAAGACAATGGGAAAACTTGGGAATTCTTATACAGAACTACAAGACTTGAAACCAAATTTTTAATTAGCAGATTAATTGTTAATCCTGAAAATGAAAATGAACTTTTTGCAGCTACAAGTAAAGGGCTTATGTATTTTAATAATAGTAAAATGGTTAATTTAGATTCAAACGCATTCTTTAGAGATTTAGAAATGAAACCCGGTGATTTTAATATTTTATATGCTAATAGAATTACAAATAATAATTCTTATATTTCAAAATCAACTGATAAAGGTATTACTTGGCAAAATATAGATACTTTAGGTGGATATTCAAGAGCTCAAATATCAACTACTTATGCAAACCCTAATAAAATCATTGCTTTGGTTTCTGATAATGTTGCAAGGCAATTGAAAAAACTTATTGTTTCAAATGATGAAGGAAATAATTGGATAGATTTGATAGGATTAAAATTGCCAAAAGAAGGACAATGTTTTTATAATATGACGTTAGCAGTTTCACCTTATTTTGAAAATGAAATTTATTTTGGATGTATAAATAATTATACTATCAAAGCAGATTCAGCATATTTTTCATCTAAATATATACATCCAGATACACATGATATAATTTATAGTCCTCATAGTAATGAAATCTATTTTGCTAATGATGGTGGAGTTTACAAACAAATAATAGGAAAAGATAGCATTTATAATATTAGCAATAATCTCAATATTACACAGTTTTATGGTATGAAAGCACCAAAAGATAATGACAATATTATTTATGCTGGTTCTCAAGATAATGGAGGATTAAAATTTACAGGCAAAAATTGGATTTTTATTGATGGAGGTGATGTTCTTGATTATCAAGTTGATAATTTGTATTCTCAAGTTTATTATACTTTTAAAAATTTTCACATGATAAGAAGAAGCAATGGTGGAAATTCTATTTATACCAAACCATTTATGCAAGGTCAAAGAGTTATTTTTCCAAATTTAATGTATAATGATACAATTTTGTATTTTGGTTTAAATAGAATTATAAAAACAATTGATAAAGGACGGACTCTTATAGAAGTAACTGATAGTATAGAAACAATAGTTAGTTTTGACATTGATGAAAAAAATTCAAATAACATAATTATTGCATGTAAAACCAAAAATTCTGGTTCAAAAATCTATCAATCTATTGATGGTGGAAAAACATTAAAAATACTTTATGAAAATCCTAATCATATTCCAAATGCAATTAAGTTTATTGACCCAATATCAAATAGATTTTTAGTTACTTTTGCTTATTCTGATTCTTCAACAAAAGTATTAGAATTTCAAAATAATGAAATTAAAAATGTAACTTTTGATATGCCTAATGTATCTATTAATTGTATTGAGATAGACAAAACTCAAAATAATATTTTTATTGGGACAGATATTGGAGTTTTCAGTTCTCCAATTTCAGCTTTTGGAATTTATAATTGGCAAATAATTAATAATAATATGCCATACTTAATTATAAAAGAATTAGAACTACATAAGGGAAGTGGTAAGTTGAGAGTAGCTACTTATGGAATGGGGATTTGGGAAACTCAACTTTATACCTGTAATATTGAAAAACCAATTTTAAATTTTAAGGATACAGTGATATATTGTCCTTATGAAAATGTTTATGTAGAAGTTTTAAATTATGATTCAAATTATATCTATAAATGGAGTTTAGGTGTTTTTGGAAAATCAGTTTATTTAAATTCTGATATTCATATTATTAGGGGGTTAAACATATCATATATTTATGTTACAGCATTTTCAAAATTTGATAATTGCATAGCTTCAAGTAATTTAGTTTATATTAAAGAATATTACACTCCATCTGTTTCATTGAATGGTATTTATTCAAAATTCCTTTGTGAAGGTGAATCAAAA
>JAYTXK010000266.1:0-2884 GCA_043743005.1 Ignavibacteriota bacterium | reverse complement strand
AAGTTAGGCAAGAAAGATTGCTTGAAGTATTAAGCAAAAGAAAAAAATCAATTACAGCAATATTTGAAAATATACACGACCCACATAATTTAATGGCTTGTTTGAGGTCTTGTGATGCAATTGGAGTCTATGAAGTTCATACTATTAGTTGTGATGTAACCAAAAAAAGAAAAAAAATAGGACACGGAAGCTCTTCATCAGCTAAAAAATGGGTTAAGCAAAACAAATATGATAATGTTGCAGATTGTTTCTCTAAATTAAAATCAGAGGGAAAAAAAATATTCACAACACATTTAGCTACTGATTCTATCTCACTTTATGATTTGGATTTGACTCAACCAATTGCACTTATGTTTGGAAATGAAATTGAAGGAGTATCAGAAGAGGCACTTTCGCTTGCAGATGGTAATTTTCTTATTCCACAAATTGGTATGATCAAAAGCCTTAATTTATCTGTAGCTTGTGCTGTTACAATGTTTGAAGCATATAGGCAAAGATTAGTAAGTGGCAAGCCAAATGAAAAAGAAATTTATGGAGATGAACTTACAAATATATACAATGAATGGTTGCTTCCAAAAGCTGTAAAAAGAAAATTGTAACTTTTTAAGATTTTAAGTGTCTTAATCAATATGAAATATGTTATTATACTAATATTTTTTACCTTTAATTTAATATTCGCAAAAGATACAACTTTAGTAAAAGATGATTTTTTGGATAATAGATATAATTGGCTAATTTATGATAATGATTCTGCTAAATCAGAAATTCTTAACTCAAATTTATTTCTTAGAAACAAATCAAAAGTTCCAAATTTTTACTATACAATTAATTACCAACTTAATGCTTCACAAATGGAGTACCAACTTAAGTTAAAAATTAATATTTTAAAATGTGATGAAAATAAAGGTATTGGAATTATTATTTGCAAAAATGGTTTAAACCAATTTCTTGTTTTTAGAATGAACAAACTTAATTATTATAAACTTAGTTATCATAATAATGGAAAATATAAAGACTTAATAGAATATAGAAAGTATGATTTTAAAATTCAAAAAGATAATTATTTAGATTTTAAATTTATATGTAAAATTAATAGTTTAGAAGTATTTATTGATGATAATAAAGTAATTAACTTAAAAGATATAAGATTAGATGGTAGTGAAATTGGATTTGTTTTACCAAATGATAGCAAAGTAGCAATTGATGAATTTAGTTTGAAATTACTAAATCAAAGAGAACTAAATATAATTCCAAAAATAAATAAAAAAGAAAATTTAGGACAATTAATAAACAGTAAATATTATGAATCAGCTTGCTTAATAAGTCCAGATGGAAGTATATTATATGTAACAAGAAAAAATCATCCTGATAATTATGGTAATAAACTTAATGATGATGATGTTTGGTTTTCTAATTTAGATAGTAATGGCAATTGGACACTTCTAAAAAATATAGGCAAACCTATTAATAATTTTGGTTTCAATAATGTAGTATCATCTTCTGTTGATAATAATACTTTGTATTTATTAAATCATTATGATAAAAGTGGAAATCCAAATGGTCAAGGAGTTTCAAAAACAATTAAAAGTGAAAAAGGTTGGAGTATTCCTCAAAATATTCAAATAGATTCATTTTATAACAAAAATACATATAGTGCTTATTGTTTTTCAGCAAATCAAAATATATTAATTTCTTCCATTGAAGATGAAAAATCATATGGAGAATTAGACTTATATGTATCATTTAAAAAAGATGATGATACATTTACTAAACCTAAAAACTTAGGAAAAATAGTTAATACTAAGAGTTTAGATTTTAATCCTTTTTTAGCATCTGATAATAAAACATTATACTTTTCTACTTTGGGTAGGGAAGGATTTGGCTCTGCAGATATTTATGTTTCTAAAAGATTAGATGATACTTGGGAAAATTGGTCTATTCCTCAAAATATGGGTGAAGATGTAAATTCTGAATATGCTGATTTGTATTATTCAGTTCCAATATCAGGAGATTATGCTTACTTAATTACAGAAGATAAAGTTGAAAATGCACAAGGCTTAAGTGATGTTTGCAGAATTAAAATAAGAGATAAACAAAAGCCAAATTCATCAAAACTTTTTAGTGGTAAAGTAGTTGTAAATGGAGAGCCTTTTTCAACAAAAGTATATTTTGAAAGTCTGAAAGATTCATCTTTTAATGGTTTTGTAAATACTAATCCAAATAATGGTGAATTTAAAATAGCTTTACCTTTTGGAGATAAATATACATTTTACTTCAATGATTGGAAAAGTAATAAAAGTGATTTGGATCAATTTGTACTTTTAAATGAAAACAAAATTGATACAACTAAAGTTTATTCATTTAAGTTTACTCCAGATAAAGTATTTGAAAAATACACAATTCTTTTTGATTTTGGAAAACATTCTTTAAATAAAAAACAAAAGAAAAATTTAATTGAATATTTAGAAAGTAACCAAATTAAAAATATTGAAATTTATGCTCATACAGATAGTATTGGAAGTGAAAAAGCCAATTTAATACTATCAAATAAAAGAGCAAAATCTATTGAAAAAGCATTGAAAGAGATAAAAATTGATTTTAAAGTTTTTGCTAAGGGCGAATCAGAACCAATCAAACCAAACTCTTCAAAATCAGGTAGAGCTTTTAATCGAAGAGTTGAGATTATTAAAAAATAATTGAACTAAATTTTATAATTACAAAAATTCAATAAATTCAAAATAAATGAATAAGCAATTCTTCTTTTGAATATTAATTTTACCAAGACATATATATATTATATTAGGATATTATGAGAGCTGTTGTATTTTTTATTTATAGTATTTTTATTATTATTTTATTAAATTCATGTGGATTAGATGACCCT
>JAYTXK010000265.1:0-6426 GCA_043743005.1 Ignavibacteriota bacterium | reverse complement strand
TTTTCAGAAATTATCTTTTTCCTATCAAGTCTGTGTGGGTCATAATCTCTAAGCAATACAAAAGCAACCAATGCAATATTAGTAATAAGAAGCCCAATGGCAATTATAGTTAAAAGTTTTACTTTATTCATTATATAAAGAGTTATTTGACATCAAATTCATTGTGTATTCATTGTTGTTAAGTTTTGGTAGTATTTCATAATATTTAAAAATAAAAGATACATTTAAAATTAATATTACTAATAAGCAAATTCCAATAGAGAATGTAGTACTGAAAGTAAACACATTATATTGCTTGCTTTCAATTTCTTGTTTTATTCTAGTAAACAAGAAATCTGGTGCTTCAACTTCTTGAATATCTTTTAAAATAGATAAATTATTATTCACAATTTTATTATCCAATATTTACAACTTCTTTTTTTAATTTGACGATATTATTATCGTTTCCCTTTGGTTTGTTTAATTTATCTGATAAATTAAGTTTTGCTCTTTGAATTAAAGATTCAACTGATTTAATACTTATATTCATTATTTCTGATATTTCTGCTTGTTTTTTGTTTTCAATCTTACTCAAAATTAATGCTGTTTTTTGATTATCAGGTAATTGATTTATTAATTTAAAAATATTTTCTATTGCTTCCTTGCTTTCTAATTGTACACCTGGATGGTTAAAATTAGGTACATCATAAATAACTTCATTTGTTTCTGAATGTAAAATTGAAACGAGAAAACCAAATCTCTTTTTTCTTTTTTTAGCTTTAATGTAGTCTAATGATTTGTTAATTGTAATTCTAATTATCCAAGTAGAAAGTTTTGATTGTTCTTTAAAAGTAAATAGTGATTTGTGAATTGAAACAAAAACATCTTGTGTTATTTCTTGTGCATCTTCATAATTCTGCACATACTGAAGTGCCAAGTTAAAAACTTGGTTTTTATGTTCATTATAAATTTGCTCAAATTTAGGCATTATTTTTTAAAATAACAATTTTCAAAAATCCAATATAACATTTATTAGAATACTTTTTATTTTTTTTTGTTACAAACTATTTTCAATTTCATTTAATATTTGTTATGATTTTAAAATAATAATTAGTAATTTCGCTATATAACGAAATGAGAAAATTAAATATGACACATTTATTAAATATTTTCAAAGCACTTTCTGATAAAAACAGAGTTAGAATATTACTTATGCTTACCAAGAAAAAATTATGTGTTTGTGAAATTCAGGATATTTTAGGTGTAACTGTATCAACTGTTTCCAAACATTTATCTATTCTCCGTGATGTTGGCTTTATATTAGATGAAAAAGATGGTAAATGGGTAAATTACAGTTTAAATACTGCTTCGAAAGATATAGTTTTAAACCAAATAATATTGATTTTACCTTTTTATCTTAATGATGATGAGCAGTATAAAAGTGATATTGAAAAAGTGCTAACTGTATGCAGAAAAGACTTATGTAATACTTAATTCATTTCGTTCATTAACAAACTAATTGAAAAATATGAAAATTTTAATTTTATGCACAGGTAATTCTTGTAGAAGCCAAATGGCAGAAGGTTTTTTAATTTCTTTTGATAAAAATTTGAAAGTTTTTTCTGCTGGAACTGAACCTGCAAATGAAGTAAACCCAAATGCAATCAGGGTAATGAATGAAATTGGAATAGATTTAAGTATTAATTATCCAAAATCTGTTGATAATTTCTTAAAAGATAAATGGGATTTTGTAATTACAGTATGTGGTGGGGCTAATGAATCTTGTCCTGCATTTTTGGGAAAAGTAAAGAATAGAATTCATATTGGATTTGAAGACCCAGCTGATGCAAAAGGCACTCCTGAAGAGATTTTAACTGCTTTTAGAAATGTAAGAGATAAAATAAAACAAGATTTTTATGATTTTTATTCAACAACATTAAACAAATAATGAGTAATTTAACAAAAAAACTTAGCTTTTTAGATAGATATTTAACTTTATGGATATTTTTAGCAATGCTAATTGGAGTATTTTCAGGCTATTTATTTCCTTCAGTTGTTGGCTTTTGGAACGGATTTCAAATTAGTACTACAAATATTCCAATTGCTGTAGGTTTGATATTAATGATGTATCCTCCACTTGCAAAAGTGAAATATGAAGAACTTGGTGATGTATTTAAAAATGTCAAACTACTCACAATTTCATTAATTCAAAATTGGATTGTTGGTCCAATACTAATGTTTGCATTGGCTGTGATATTTCTTCAAGATTATCCAGAATATATGGCAGGATTAATTTTGATTGGGCTTGCTCGTTGTATAGCAATGGTAATTGTTTGGAATGAACTTGCTTGTGGCGATAGTGAGTATGCAGCAGGATTGGTTGCTTTTAATTCTATTTTTCAAGTTTTATTCTTTTCAATTTATGCTTATGTTTTCCTAACTGTTTTGCCAAATTGGCTTGGTTTACATTCATTTAAAGTAAATATTACAATAGGTCAAATTGCTCAAAGTGTATTAATTTATCTGGGTATCCCTTTTATAGCTGGCTTTTTGACAAGATACTATCTAACTAAATTAAAAGGCAAAGATTGGTATCAAACTAAATTTATACCTAAAATTAGCCCTATCACTTTAATAGCTTTGCTTTTTACAATTCTTGTAATGTTTTCTCTCAAAGGAGCTTTAATTTTAAAAATTCCATTAGATGTGATTAGAATAGCAATTCCATTAATGCTTTATTTTATAATTATGTTTGTAGTGTCATTTTATTTAGGTAGAAAGTCTGGAGCAAATTATGAAAAGACAGCTACTCTTTCTTTCACTGCTTCAGGCAATAATTTTGAATTGGCAATAGCAATTGCAATTGCAGTATTTGGAATTAACTCTGGTGAGGCTTTTACTGCAGTAATTGGTCCATTGGTAGAAGTACCAGCTTTAATTGCATTAGTAAATGTATCTCTTTGGTTTAGAAAAAAGTATTTTTGAGATGAATAAACACTATTTGTATTATTTTAAAATTCATTTTTGTAAATTGATGTAGTTTCATTTTACATTTTGTAGAAAAGCCAAATGAGAAAACAAGTTTTATTTATATTGATTGTAATATTATTTAGTTCATCAGGATATAATTGTCTTTTTGCTCAAGAAGATATGGGTTGTGTTCCTTCAATTACTTCTATAAGCCCTGGTATTTTCTTACAAAGTTCAATTGACAAAAATCAAAAGTCAATTAACATTGGTATTGATGAATTGATGGATAAAAGAAGTATTAAAGATTGTAACACTTTCCTTCAATTAAATATATTGAATTATAATTGGATTCAATTTGACAATTATAATAATAATAAATTATCTTCATCTTATTATTTAAGTGCATTTAACTTAGCTTGGATTTTAGGATCAACTTATATCCACAAAATGTTAAATAAAGAAATAAACTCAGTTATTAAAAATCGAGATATAAATTATTTATATAATTTGCCAATAATCCTAACTAATTCACAGATAGATTATAATTATATTACAATTCCAAGTACTAAAGTTAGTATAATACATGGGAAATTTATTTTGAAAACAAATCTTAATTATTTTGAAAATGACAATTCTTGGTGGCAATATAAGATTGGAATTGGAACTGGTTTGCAATATTCATTGAAAGCAAATGAAGAAAATTCACAATTAAATTTATCATTAAATTTTGGTTATGAAAAACCATTTAATTTAATATCTCATAAAATTATTCAACAAGACATTAATCCATTTATTCAATTTAAAATTAATTATACTAATATTACAAAAGAAAATTGAAAAATATATTAACTAAATCCTTAAAAATGGAGTAACTGATATTCGTGAAGTATTGAATCAGTTTATCCAAGAAATTCAGCAAAATCTAAACATTCATCCCTAAAACCATAACTTTATTTCATTTATTAGTCTTTCTTTATCTATTTTATCAATTGGATGAATTGTATTAGGGAATATAACTAATGAAGCATTTTGCAATTTACGATATATATTGATTGTTTCTTCTAAGCTAACCATTTTGTCTTTATCACCCACTCCAATTAAGACTTTGTGAGAAATTTTAGAAAGAATTTTGTTTGAAAGTAAGTTTAAAGTTGCAAGTTCTTTCATAAAACTTGCAGTTTTATTTAAAAGCTCTTTCCATTTATCTTCTCCATGAATTTGTTTCAAACTACTTGCATAAGCAGGAACTTTTAATTCTATTAAATCTGAATTTAGTTTCTGAGTTTCTATTTCAACAGCATTTTCATTCCAATCGAACTTTGTAGCAAATGTAAATATTTTGTTAATTCTATTTGGGAAATGATAAGCTAAATATAAAGCAACATAGCCCCCCATGCTATATCCAAAAATATCAATAACAACAATATTTTCATTATCAAGATATTCAATTACTTGTTTTGCAAATGACTCAATTGAAAATCCATTTACAGATAAATCACTTAAGCCATGACCATAAAATGATAAGGAATGACATTCAAAACTTCTATCCAAAATTGAAATAACATCATTAAATTGAGTTTTATCTCCTAAAGCACCATGTAAAAAAAGTAGTTTATTCATAATTCAATTATTAATTTATTCTTTCATTTAATAATTTAATTATTTCTTCAGATTTAATTTTAGCTCTATTAGTCAAAGTTTCAGCATATTTTATAGTTTCGTTTTTATAGTTTTCATCTGTGATTTGCTGCATATTAATCATTACATTTTGATAGGCTCCCCAAATTCCAAGCTCCAAAGCTCTTGCTCCAACCATTGTATCAGATTTGCTTGCAATATTACCATATTTTGCAACTCCTAACATATTATCCCAAATTGCATCTCCAATTTTCATAACAGTAAGTGGGGTCTCAATTGCTTTTTTTAATCCACTTTGTAATGCAATTTCACGTATATTAATTTGTTCTTGTGTTTCCTTAGGCAGTCTTACAGCATCAAGATAATCATTGAATGCGTTTGTATCAGCATCAATCATTGGAATTAACTTTTGTGTAGTAGTTTGCAAATCTGGAATTATATTTCTAAGCTCACAATCAAGATGTTCAAACTTTCTAACTCCGTAAGTAAGCCATGCAACCATTGTGCCCAATGCTACTCCAAGTGATGCAATTGTAGCTGCAACAGAACCACCACCGGGAGCAGCAGTTCGAGCTGCAACAGATTCAATAAACTCACGAACACTTAAATTTGCAAGAGGTTCGTTTAATGGCTCTTGAATTAAATATTCAATTATTCGCTTTTCGGGAATAAAATTTGAAATTGAGTTTAAACCTAATCTTTCAACAGCAAGTCTTATTTTTTGTTTTTCATATATAATAAATAATTTCTCTTTTTCAATGTAATAATTAGCAGCAGTAATTAAAGCTTCAAGTGGAATCAAACCAACTAATTCAGAGCCAGCTATGCCAACATTTAGTTTTTTAGCTTCTCTCACACAGCTTTCATAAGCAATATGAGGTGGAGTGATTGTATAATCATTCAAATTCATTGAAACTTGAGCCATATTATATTCATCTACTTGCCAACCGATTGCTTTTACTTCTTTTAATATCCCTGGCTCTTGCTCTCCCCTTCCAGCTTCCCTTAGGTTAAGTGCTATTCTATGGGCTTGATTATTTGTTCCTAAAACATTTACATTATATGCAATAAGAAATTTTCTTGCACCAGTTACAGTTGCACCCCAAGAGGGAATAAACTCTTGTGGTCCAAAATCTGGCTTCCATTCTGGTTTGTATATTTTTGTACTAAATGCTTCATATTCGCCTTGTCTTATATCAGGTAATTTTTTCCTATAATCTTTTGATTGAGCTTCTTCATATAAATAAATTGGAATATTTAGTTCTGCAGAAGCACGCTTCGCAAATTCTAAAGAACAATCTATACAATCTTGCATAGTTGCATTGCGAATTGGAATAAAAGGGCATACATCTAAAGCACCCATTCTTGGATGTTCACCCGTATGTTTGCTCATATCAATTAATTCTTTAGCTACCCTACTTGCTGCAATTGCTGCATCAACTACAGACTTTTTATCACCTACAAAAGTATAAACAGTTCGATTAGTTGATTTGCCGGGATCTACATCAAGTAGTTTTACTCCAACAGTATTGCGAATTGCATCTGAAATTGCATTTATTATATTTGAATCTCTGCCCTCAGAGAAATTAGGAACACATTCAATAATTTGAATCATAATTTTTAAATTTTTGTTTGAATAAGAATTTCAAATTTAATAAAAAGAAAATTGATTTTGACTGAACTTTTAAAACTAATTTAGATAGATGATTAAATATTAAAATGAATTAAAAATTAAATTTAGTCTTAAGCGTTTACCATTTCTTATTATTATTCAAATTTAAAACCTAAATGTTTAGAATAAAAGTTATTTTTTCTTTAATAATTTCTTTGCTTTTGGGC
>JAYTXK010000264.1:0-2529 GCA_043743005.1 Ignavibacteriota bacterium | reverse complement strand
TCTGCAGTTATAAGAAGTGGATATAAAGCAACTGCTCTTACTTCTGCAATAACTGTTTTTGCTTCTTCAATATTTCCCTTAAATACACAAAAGCCACCTACTCCAATTTCTACTAACCTAATTATATCTTTTTTATAATTTTCATCGCTAATATATCTTTCAACATCTAATCTTGGAAAAATACATTCAGCTGCTAATTTTAAATTTGAAAAACTTGTTATACTTTGCATTATTTTTTATTTTACATTATTAAAATATAGATTTAATTTATAAATTCTACATTATTGCCTTCGTAATTGGCAATTTTTTGTCTTAAATCTTCGTTAATTCTTTCTGGTATATTTGTTTCTGCATTTACATTTACTAAAATAGAAAATGACTTTACAATTAATTCACCATTTTCATTTAATAAGTAATTTTCAAATCCAAATGAGCTGTTTTTTACAAAAGTTATTCGAGTTAAAACTTTAAATTTATCTGGAAATCTTAAAGAGCCAAAGTAATTTATTGTTGTATGAACAGTCATTACAGCATTTTCTTTTGTAAATGTATTATTATCATAAGCCATTCCAATTGTAAAGAGATAGTTAGTTCTCGCCCATTCTATCCAATAAGGATACCTAAGATTATGAACTACTTTAAATGAATCTGTATCACTAAATTCCACCCTTCCACTATATTCGTGCTTAAATTTTCTTAATTCTACTTCTATATTATTTACTTTTTTCATCTTTCTTTGAATTTGATTCCATTAAATCTTTAATTTTTGTCCATACTTTAGAATGTACTTCCAAGAATTTATCTTCATTTATTTTTGAATTATTCTTTATATAAACTTTTAGAAGTTTTACATCATTAGTCAAATCATTAAAAATAGATTTTGTTCTATCAAGCACTAATCTATCTTTCATTGATAAATTTTGATTTTCTTTATATACATTAATACCATTATTTATTTTGTTTATAATGTCATCTAAAGTTTCAACATAATTTTTTACTGTGATTTCTTTATTAGAATTTTCAAATCCCAACTTATAGTTTTGATAATTTAAATCAATTGTAAAATAAGTTAGCATCAAGTTGCTCGCATATAAAAAGCCAATTGTTTTTACTTCTTTATTTTCTTTAATTGGCTCTTGTGCTTTTAATGAAAATGATAACATTAAAAATAAGATTATGATTTTAATTTTCATTTTAATTCTCCAACATATTAGAAATTACACTTTCAATTATTTTCGCTGCTTCAATTGCTTGTTCATTAGAAATTTGATAATAAAACACAAGTCTAATTTTACTTCCACCAATTCCAGAAAGCATAAGATTTTCGTTTTTACAATTTTGCTCAAATTCCTTTGGATTAATTGACTTAGGCAATTCAAAGACCACCATATTTGTTTGAATTGAATCCAAATTAATTTTAATTCCTAAATCAGAACTCGCTAATTTTTCAGCAAAAGTTTTGGCATTTCTATGATCTAAATGTAAAATTGGGAATACATTATCTAAAGCAAATTCACAAGCCTTTGCCAAAAATCCTGCTTGTCTCATTCCCCCACCAAGTATTTTTCTCCATTTTAGAGCTTTGGAAATGTTAGACTTAGTTGATACTAAAATCGAACCAACTGGAGCTCCCATTCCTTTTGAAAAGCACAAACTAACAGAATCAAAATGTTCTACATAATCTCTGATAGAAATATTTGTAGCAGCAGAAGCGTTCCATAGCCTTGCACCATCAAGATGTAGTTTTATTCCATTCTTATCAGCTAATTTTCTCAGCTCTTTAATATATTCTAAATCTATAATTGCCCCGCCATGTCTATTATGAGTATTTTCCAAACAAATTAGCGAAGTTTTTGGGAAATAATATACATCAGGTCTGATTGCATCTTCAATTTCATTCAAATCCGGCATTCCATTATTTGATTTAATTGGTCGTATTTGAACTCTTGAAATCAGAGCTGGAGCAGCAGTTTCATAGTAATATATATGTGCATCAGCTTCTGTGATTACTTCATCGCCATTTTGTGTATTAATTGCAAGCCCAATCTGATTACTCATTGTGCCGGAAGGAACAAATATTGCATCTTCTTTGCCACATAGTTCTGCAACTCGAGATTGCAAACTATTTATACTTTCATCCTCTCCATATACATCATCTCCCACTTTTGCTTTGAACATTACTTCTAACATTTCAGGGCTTGGAGTGGTAAAAGTATCACTTCTTAAATCTATTATATTCATTAAATTACTTTTGATTAAATTACTTCCGAAAAGACTGAATTATCCAAATCATTATTAAAAAATTCATTATGTAATAAGTTCACAGAATGTTCCAAATCAATTTCTTTTACCATAATACTCAAGTTCACTTCAGATGCACCAAAGCTAACCATTAAGATATTCACTCCTTTAAGCACTCCAAAATACCTTGCTGCAATTCCTGCTGTTAGCTTTATCCCTTCACCAACTACAGATATAACTGCATTATTATGACTAACATCAATTGTTGCAAAATTTTCCAAATCTTTT
>JAYTXK010000263.1:0-4932 GCA_043743005.1 Ignavibacteriota bacterium | reverse complement strand
GATTTAAAAACTTTAGTTACATTTGAGCAAACAAATAAAATGAAATTATCTGAACTAATTGGTAGTTTATCAAATGAAACTGCTGAAAGTATGAAAAATTATGTTGCTGATAGTAGAAATGATTGGGAATATCGACTTTCAAATTGAATTTTATGATATGAAATATTTATTAGATACAAATATTGTCATAGAGTTTTTAAATAACTCTTTAAAAAATAATGCCATACAATTTTTAATTCCTATTATTGATAATGAGTCAATAATATCAATAATTTCTAAAATGGAATTATTAGGTTTTAATTTCCAATCTATTCAATAGCAAAAATCAATTGAAAGTTTTATCAACTATTCCACTATTATTAATTTAAACGAAAATATTATAAATCAAACAATCTTAATAAGAAAACAGAATAAATTCAGCCTTCCTGATGCAATTATTGCTACAACTGCAATTGAAAATAATTATACATTATTATCTAGGAATGTAAAAGACTTCAAGAATATTTATAATTTAAAATTGATTGATCCTAATAATTTATATAGATTTAAAAAGGAGCAAAATCAATTACCCCTTTCAGTTTATTTGAAAATTATTTTAAGCCATTGAATGTAAACCAATTTTATTACCTTCGGTATCTTCAAAGTGTGCCATAAAACCATGTTGACCGATTGCTGTTTTTGGTAAGATAATTTTTCCACCAGAATTTTGAACTTTAGATAAAATATATTCTAAGTTATCACCACCATTTAAATATAATAAAGTACCTATATTAGAAGGTTTGTATCCATCACCAAATATTAAACTTCCTCCAACACCACCACCCTCTAAATCAGCAGGAAAAAACGCTGATACCATGCCCATAGCTTCCATATCAATCATTTCTATATTGAATATAGTTTCATAAAACTTTTTAGCTCTAGTAATATCTACCACAGGTATTTCAAACCAATTAATTGCATTCTTCATAATTTCATCGCTCCAAATATATAATTATTAAAAGACCTAATTATTGAAATAATTAAGTTATAAGTGCGACGTAAAAAATTTAATAATATTTTAAAATAAAATATTGAGACCATTTATAAATTTAGGGAGCAACATTAATTACTCCCTAATAAATTAGAATTTAATTTGCTTCAATAATATTAGAATTATCAAATTCTTTGTAAATATCATTATTAATAGGTACAATAAATATTTCTAATCTTTTATTTTTCAAATCATCTGGTAAATCAATAACCAATTGATTATCATTACTAACAATTATGTCTCTCAACATTATGTTTGTCCTTATATTAATGCATAAATAAATAGACAAATAATTTTGTCAATTATTAAAAAAAAATGAATTTTGGAATTTTAAATAGAGAACTTACTATTGATTGTAAGTATTAATGACAACGATGCTTATGGAACATCATTCTTTTGGTTGGTTTCTTAGAATTGAAATTTGAAGAATTACTATTAAGATTAATAGAAATAACTTGATTTAGTGGTATATCATACCAAGATATATGTCCGATATTCGGAGGGAGTAAGACCATTATAATATCTCCTATTATAAAAAGTGAATTAATATTTGCAAAAATATAAAATATTATTATAATTCTTATTATTAAATCAAAATTAGTATTAAATTTTAATTTATATTTAATTTCATATTTTAAATTATTTTGAAAATAAATTTCATAAAATCCAACAATTTAATTTATTGATGGTAAACATTTTCTAACTTATTTTCAATATATTTAAAGAAGTCATCAGTATTTAAAGTTTTACCACTAATATCAAAAATTAGTTCTTCAGGTGATTTGAGTTTTCCAAATTTATGAATGTTTTCTTTTAGCCATTTACGAATAATATAAAAATCACCTTCTTTAATTATTGATTTTAAATCTGGAATTTGTAAGTTCAATTCTTCCCATATTGTTGCTGAATAAAGTTTGCCAAGTGTATAAGTAGGGAAATAGCCAAACATTCCAGCTGCCCAATGAATATCTTGTAAGCATCCAATTGAATTATTTTTTGGAGTAATTCCTAAATGTTTTTGGTACATTTCATTCCAAATATCAGGTATATCTTTAGCTTTTATAGTTTTGTTAATTAATTCATTTTCAATTTGAGTTCTTATTAAAATATGCAAATTATATGTTAGTTCATCAGATTCAGTCCTTATAAATGAGCTTTCAACCTTATTTACAATTTCATACATATCTTTTTCTGAATAATCTTTCAATTCTTGTTTGAAATATTTTTTTAATTCAGGTAGAACCCATTGCCAAAATTCAATTGTTCTACAAATTGTGTTTTCCCATATCAAAGATTGAGATTCGTGTATGCCAAGCGAAGTAGCATCAGAAGCAAATGTACGATACAAGTCAAAACTAATTCCTTGCTCATATAGTCCATGCCCTACTTCGTGAATTGTACTATACATACTACTAAATATATTTTTTTTATCAATTCGAGTCGTAATTCTAACATCTTTTTGAGAGAAGGCAGTAGTGAAAGGGTGAACTGATTTGTCAAGTCTTCCAATTTGAAAATCAAAAGCGAGTTTTTTTGCAAGTTTTTTTACAAATTTCAATTGTTTTGAATCATTAAATTCAATATTAGAATCTATGCTTATGATTTTATAATTACTTTTTGATAAATGATGTAAGATTTTATTAGTTTTGTTTTCAATTTTATCAAAAATAGGAACTAAAGTATTATAAGTCATTCCTTCTTCATATTCATCTAATAAGGCATCATATCTGTTTTGGTTATATCCCAAAAGTTCAGTTTTTTCAATTGAAAGGTCAATAAGTCTTGCTAAATCACTTTCAAAAATTTTAAAATTCTCATGTTTTTTAGCATTTTTCCAACTTTCTAAAGCAAGTGATTTGGCTTTGGAATATTTTATTACAAATTCAGTATTTAATTTGCTTGCTTTCTCAATTTCTTTAACAAAAATACATAAGAACTTATCTTGGAAACTTGTTTTATTACATTTATTATTTTTGATTTTTTCTACAAGTTTTTTACTTTCATTATCTGTTAAAATTTGATGTGAAATTTCTTCTAAAGTGCATATTTGATCTGCTCTTGATTCCCAAGAACCACTTGGCATTTTAGTTTCCTGATCCCAACCTAATATTGCAATACTATGTTGCAAATCTTTTACAACATTCATTTTTTTAACAACATTTTCAGTTAATAGATTTTCTTTTGTATTAATTAACATAAAGTGAAAATAGTTTCAATAACATTCTTATTTTAATCGTCTAAAATTAACTATTAAATTGTTAACTCTCAAATTCTTATTTTAAAAATTATATACATAAATGAAAAAACTTATAATTGGAATTTTTTTAGCTGCTTTTTGTTGGTTTATGATGTTTTCTTTATTTCCACAATTAGCTGTTAGGATTCATAATAATTACTTTTGGTATGCAATGTCATTTTCTACATTGATGCTGACTATTTATACTTTAATCAATCAAAAAGAAAAGCTAAAAGAGTTATTTAAATTTGAAATGAAGTTTGTATATATTGGTGTAGCTCATGGAGTTTTACTTTATGGAATATCACGACTTGGTGTATTTATAATTTCAAATTTTTTTGATTTCGCCAAGCCACAGCTCAATTTAATTTATTCTACTCGAGACCAAGCTCCACCAATATTAATTGCAATGTTATTATTATTTATAATAGCTCCAGCTGAAGAAATATTTTGGAGAGGATTTGTACAAGACAAGTTAGGAAGTTTTGTTAGTAAAAAAAATGCAATGCGGATAACTATTGTACTTTATGTAATTGTTCATATATGGGCAATGAATCCAATGTTACTACTTGCAGCTTTAGTTCTTGGAGTTCATTGGGGGTATATGTATTTTAGATTTGGAAGTTTAATTCCAGGAATTATATCTCATGCTTTGTGGGATACAATTATTTTCGTAATTTTACCAATATCATTAAACTAATAATTAAAAAAGAAATTCAATGAAAGCAGTAATAATAAATAAACATGGTGGACCAGAAGTCCTTCAATATGTTGAAGATTTTCCAAATCCAGAATTAGCACTTGGTGAAGTATTGGTTAAAGTTAAATCAACTTCACTCAATAAAATAGATACTGTAATTAGAAATGCTTACCCTGGATTAACTCTGAATTTCCCACATATTTTGGGTGGTGATATAGCTGGAGAAGTAGTTGATATTAGTCAAGGTATTGGAGAAAGTTTGATTGGAAATAGGGTAGTTGTTTATCCAATGATATTACCTAAAGAAAGAAATCCTAAATACAAGGGGAGAGAGCATTTAAATAAAGGTTGGAAATATTTTGGAATGCATCAAAATGGCTCTTATTGTGAATATATAGCTGTACCAACAGAAAATTTAATTAAATTACCAGATGATATATCTTACGAATCGGCTGCTGCTTTACCTATTGCAGGATTAACAGCATATAATGCTTTAGTTAGAGTTGGTAGGATTCAAGAAGGAGATACTTTCTTTATTTGGGGTGGTGGAGGAGGACTTGGAACAATTGCAATTCAAGTTGCAAAAGCTTCTGGAGCTACTGTTATTGCTACTTGTGGAAATAATTACAAAAAACAAGCACTCTTGGACTTGGGTGCAGATTATGTATTTAATCATAATGAAGATGATGTTGTAGCAGAAGTGAAAAAACTTTTTCCAGATGGAATGGATTTAATTATTGATTATGTTGGTCCTGCTACTTTTAATAAATCATTTCAAATGATTGCAACTGGTGGGAAAATACTTTTGTGTGGTATGATTTCAGGTAGAGAAATAAATGTTAATGTTCAACAAACATACATTAGGCAGATAAGTATAAGTGGTTTGTTCTTAGGAGCTCCACATGATTTTTCAAATTTACTACAATTAATTGCAGCAGATGAGGTAAAACCAGTTATAGCAAAAAC
>JAYTXK010000262.1:0-3705 GCA_043743005.1 Ignavibacteriota bacterium | reverse complement strand
ATAAGTAGAATTGTTTTCTCCCAATACTTTCTTCTTAATATCCAAACATTCAACTAAATATTTTTCAGCTTCAGGGTATCTACCAATTGAGTAATAGTATTGACCCAAATTATTAAGTGCTTTTGCATAAGATGTATCTTTTCCATCAGTAATTTGTTGCCTAATATTTATTGATTCAAGAAGCATTTGCTCAATCTTATCATTTCTACCTAAAGTTTGATAAACAACTGATAAATTATTTATAACTCTTGCGTATAATTGATTAGAAGTGCCTCTAAATTTAGCAATCAAATCTTTTTCTTTTACATAATATTTTTCAGCAACATCAAGTTCGCCTTTAGTAAAATAAATTCTACCTACTTTACTTAATTGTGCTGCATACTGGTTAGAAGTATCTCCATAAAGTCTAATTGCTTCACTTAAAGACTTTAATCCTAATTCAATAGCTAATTTGAAGTCTCTTTTTTGAAGAGCTTGGTCTGACTTTTCAGCAAGTTCTTTTACTGTATCTTGAGCGAATGTATTACTAAATGCTAATAATAGAATTATAATGAATACTTTGAATGATTTTTTCATAAAAAAAGTTTTTTTGTTGTTAAATTATATTTACTTTTAATTTATTGAATATTTATTTACCTACAAAGAATATTTCTTAACAAATTTTTGTTTATATATTCAAACTTTGAATGTAAATTTGTAATTGTGTTTAATATAATTGGTAAAACATTGAATATTTTATTTAAAAATATAAGAATTATTAATCCAAATGACAATTTAGATAAAGTATCTGATTTATGGATTAAAGATGGAATAATTTATAAAATCGATAAAAACATTGATAATTATGATATTGAAACTGAAATTATACAATCTGATGAATTTATTTGTTCACCCGGTCTTTTTGATATGCACGTACATTTTAGAACTCCTGGTCAAAATCATAAGGAAACCATTGAAACTGGGAGTTTATCAGCAGCAAATGGGGGATTTACTGGTGTGGTCTGTATGCCTAATACTTCACCAGCAATAGATAATGCAATTACATTAGAATGGCTAATTAATAATTCAAAAGATAATTTAGTTGATATTATGTATTCTGCTGCAATAACTCAAGAACGCAAAGGCGATAATTTAAGTAATATGAATGAGTTAAGTGATTTGGGAGCAATATTATTTACAGATGATGGCGACCCAGTAAAATCAGCTGATATGATGAAAAAAGCATTTGATTATTCCTTAACTAAAGATTTAATTTTATCTCAGCATTGTGAAGAAACTTCTTTAACTAATGGATTTGGAATGGATGAATGTGAACTATCATTTAAGTTAGGTTTAAAGGGATACCCAAGGGTTGCTGAGGAAATAATTGTAAACAGAGATATAATGCTTTCAGAATATTGTGGAAATAGAAGATACCATTCACAGCACTTAAGTTCATATAAATCAGTTGAATTAGTAAGAGTAGCTAAGAAAAAAGGATTGAGAGTAAGCTGCGAAGTAGCACCTCATCATTTTACTTTGACTCACAATAATTTAAACACTTATAATACTAATTTTAAAATGAACCCACCTTTGAGAAGTCAAAAAGATATTGATTTGATAATTGAAGGATTAATTGATGGAACTATAGACTGCATTGCAACTGATCATGCACCTCATTCTGAATCTGAAAAAAACAATATTTTTGATTTGGCACCAAATGGTATAACTGGCTTAGAAACGAGCTTAGGTGTTAGTTTGACTTATTTAGTACACACTAATAAAATAACTATAAATAAATTGATTGAATTAATGTCAATTAACCCTAGAAAAGTATTAAAACTTGATATACCCAAAATTCAAGAAAATGAAAAAGCAAATCTAACTATTTTTGCACCATACGAAAATTGGGTTGTTGAAAAATCTAAACACAAATCAAAATCAAAGAATACACCTTATGATAAATTTGAATTAAAAGGTAAAGCAAAGTATTCTATTAATAAAAATAAAATTCATATTTGTAATTTATAAGGAAGAATACTATGCCTAATCAAGATGATGAATTAGACGAACTAATGAAAGAAATGATGAAAAAAGAAATGTTAAAAAAAATTGAAGATAAAATTTCAAGTGGTGATCAAGATGTTATAAAGGCTATTAAATACTTAATGTCTGAGGAAGATGAGAATAGTGAAAACTTTTAATAAATATGCCGATAATCAACATTATGTAAACTAAACAAAATACAAAATGATATATTTAATAAATATCCTATGAAAAGTTTATGTACTTTAATTCCCTATTCTATTTCATAACTTAAATATTTTTTACAATGACTTTAGATAATCATAAATCTACTTTATTATACATTTCGCTATATGCAATTCTTACAATTGTAGTTTGGCAAGTTCCCTATGGTAGATTCATACTTTACCCATTTACAATATTAGGAACTTGGTTTCATGAAATATCGCATGGTTTATTTTCTATTCTTTTAGGTGGAAATTTTGTTAGATTAGAAATATTTCATGATGGATCTGGCATTGCAGTTCATACTGGTGATTTATTTTTTGGAGGCATTGGAAATGCTTTAGTTGCAGGTGCTGGTCCTATGGGTCCTACAATTTTTGGGTACATTTTAATTCGTTCTTCATTTTCTTCTAAATACTCAAAAATCATATTAATATCATTGTCGTTATTTTTGATAATATCTAGTGTTTTGTGGATTAGATCTTTAGTAGGATTTATTATTATTTGTTGCTTTGGAATTGTACTTTTATACATTAGCTTAAAAAACAACTTAGAATTAATTAAAAATATAATAATATTTCTTGGAATACAAGCATATTTAAGTGTCTATTTATCAATCTCTTATTTGTTTTCTCAATCTGGAAATATTGAAGGAAAAACTTATTTATCAGATACTGGAGTAATTCAGAATAATTTATTTCTACCTTATTGGTTTTGGGCTATATTAATACTATTAACATCATTAACATTATTTATACTTTCAATTAAGAAAGTTTATAAATAATATATATTGCAATTATTTACATATTATATTTAAAATTTATGAAATCATTTAAAATTATATTAAAAACTTTATCAAGTTTAATAATTATCAATCTATTAGCTTTGAATCTATTAAAAGCTGAGAAGAAGAAATTCGGCTTTGAAGATGCAATGAAATTTAATAGCTTAACAAGTTTAAAATTATCTGATGATGGTGCATGGATAGCTTTTGTTAGCAATCCTGATAGAGGAGATGGCGAAGCTATTGTAAAATCAACAGTTAGCTCTAAGAGTTATACAATTGAAAGAGGAAGTATTCCATTTCAATTTGATAAAAATGGTAATTTTATAGTTATGACTACTCTCTCTAAAACTTTAGAAACTTTAAATGCAAAAACTGATAAAGATAAACCTAAGAAAGGTATGGTTTTATTAGATTTAAGTGATGGCTCATCAAATACATTTGAAAATATTAATACTTATCAAATTTCAAATAATGGTAAATGGTTGGCTTATAAGAAAATAAATGACAAAGAATCAAAACCTGATGATAAAAAGAAAAAGTCAGTTGGAGATGATTTAACTCTTAGACATTTGTCATCTAAGACAGAAATTTTAATTAGTTCAGTGAATGATTTCATATTTGATAGTACAAGTAATTATATCATTTATTCAATTTCTGAAGAAAAAGGTTTAAAAGATGGAATTTATTAT
>JAYTXK010000261.1:0-1588 GCA_043743005.1 Ignavibacteriota bacterium | reverse complement strand
TTTTTCAAGTCAAAGTTATTTAATGCCAAGTCATTTTTATTATCAATTTTAGTTTCGTTTATATTGAAATTAGAAAACTCATTAAATGAATTTTGAATTCCATTCCCATTATTTATTGATTTTGAAATATTTTTCATACTTGATATTTCACTACTTTTTGCAACTGGATATTTATTATTTATTTTCTTAAATTCGTTACTTAATTTATCGTTATTATTGATGTTTTTGGTTGCTACTGGGCTTTCAATTTTATTATTCGGAATAAAGTTTTTAGGATTCAAATTACTATTTTGTAGATTTTGATTTGAATGATTTACAGCAAAAAGAGTAATAAAAACTCCAGACAAAGCCGAAGCAATTGAGAGAAACATTGGACTTCTAAAAATTGAACCTATATAATTTGTTGATTGACCAATGTAGCTACTTCCTGCAACCATACCAACACTTGTAATTCCTATGCCAGCAAAGAGTTTGCGTTTCATATCTTCAGAAGGTGTTGGCTCTTTATCAATATATAAATTTTTTATTTTTAAATGCCCAAATAACTCATCTTGCAATTCATCATTTTGGGCAATTTGATAAAACAAAGTTCCTGTTTCAGATTTTGGTAGTTCTCCATCTAAAAGCATCATTATTTTTTCAGAAGCTGTAAGGCTATATTCTGTATTCATTTTAAAACCGATATTATTTTATTTTCTAATTTATTTAAAGCACTTAATTCTATTCAAAATCTCTTAATTCTTCGAGATAAGGTTGTAATATTTCTCTTATCTTTGATTTGGCTCTATATATTCTAATTCTAACCATTGGCATATTAATATTCAAAACTTCAGCAATTTCATTATATGTCATATTCATAAATTCTTTAAAAATAATTACCTCTCGATAGATTTCAGGAAGTGATTCTAAAGCAGTATCAAGTAAATCCATTAATTGTTTATTATCATAAGATTTGTCATAGGTCGGAATACTATAATCTTCAACATTTAATATTTGATTATTTTTTTTATGTTTTTCACTTATACAAAGATTACGAGCAATTCTTATTAAATAACCATTTAAATTGGTCATTGTTTTTTCTTTTTTAATACTTTCATAAAAATTTGTAAAAGTATCTTGAAATATATCATCAGCCGCAGCAGTATTTTTTAACACTTTCCTACAGTAAGTATAAATCTTTACTGAATATCGATTATAAATTTCATCAAATGCATAATTTGCAACATTTGAATTACTTTTGATCATAAAGTAAAGCTCTTCATCTGATTTTTTAGTTAGATTTTCTTTCAAGTTTGTAAAAAGGTAATACAATATACTCTATAAACAAATATAAGGATATTTTGTTACATCAAAATCATTAATTTATAAATTTATTTGATAAATTACAATTTTTGAAGTGATAAGTAAAATTTTTACTTCAAAATTATTTTGTTATTTATCAATGATTTATGGATTCTTTGCAGGGGTCGACAGCCCCTTTGCAGGGATTTTTGCCATTTTTTTCGTGTCATTCTGAATGAAATGAGAAATCAAGTGTTTGTATTTGTGTTTCAAAGAGCAAATTAAGAACCCCACCTAAATCCTCCCA
>JAYTXK010000260.1:0-7668 GCA_043743005.1 Ignavibacteriota bacterium | reverse complement strand
CATGACCAGACTTTGCAAATATAGTTACTACGTCAATAAATTTCATTTTTTTTCTAACCTATAAAATGTCTAATTATATCCAATTGATTTAAGAATTATTTACTTTGGAAATATCGTCAATCAATGCTCCAATATCATCTAAATCAATTTCTTCTTGTTTTTTATTTAAATTTTGTAATAATAAAGTTGCTTCATTTAATACATTTATTTCATTATTTTCTAAATTTTCATCTGAATTAATATTAATATCCAAAACTTCTTCAATGTCATCATTTAGAACAGAACCTAAAATTGAACTATCTTTTTCGAATCCACTCTGTTTATCGTCAAAAATATCAATAATAGCATCTTGACTTTCTTTACTAATATCAGAATTATCAATTTCTTCAATCAAAAGATTAAATTCATTTAAAAACTCATTATTACTAATTTTTTCATTTTCAATTTCTTCTTCTTCTTCTTTTTGAGTTTCTAAAAGTGTTTCAATTTCGTTAAACTCAAATTCAAAATCTTTTTCTTCACTTTCTAAATTAAACTTATCAATATCAACAAATGAATTTAATTCATTATTGTCTATATTAGATAAATCATCTTCTTTTTCGATTAATTCTTCACTAGCATCGAGCAAATCAAATACTTCATATTCTTTTACAGTAAAATCACTGTTAGTATCAATAAGTTCAGTTTGGATAAGTTCTTTATTTTCAATTAAATTACTTTCAACATTTAGTTCATTTTCCAAATCATTTTCAATTTCATCAAATACGCTATCTATACTTCCTATTATTTCATCATGAATATCAGAATTGTTTTCAAATACACTTTCAATTTCTTCTTCAATTTCTCCGGATTCAGTTGCCTCAATCATTTGAATTATAAAATTGTGCAAAACAGTTCTATTAATAAATTTAAATTCTGGACTTTCGTATTTCTTTTGAAGAGAAAGTACAATAGGATTAATACTTTTATCATCAAAGAAAATAAGTAATGCCTCTGAAGGTACTAATTGTTCTTGATTTTCACTTTCAACAATATTAAAGAAATTATAAATAGGATTTACTAATTCAACAAACTCTTTTGATGATAGATTAAGAATATTATCATAATCAATTTCTTCAATTAGGTTTTCAAAATCTTCTTTAGAAATAATAGTATCATTGTTATACCCCAATTCTTCAATTTTTGAAGAAAATGAAGTATTGAAATACTTATAATCAGAAAAATAAGCAATTTTTTTGATTAACACTTTTATACATTCTTCATAAGATGAACTAAAGCAAAATTGAGTCAAAGTAAATTGAGGACGACATAAAAAATTTATTCGAGATTTGACTGCAAACCCTATAAAGCTTTTGAAATCATCAATAGTAAAAAAAGCTTTTTGTCTTAGCTTTGCTTCTAATTCCATCAAATTTGATTGTACTTCAATACTTGAATAGTCAAAATTTTGGCTTTTACTTTTATTTTCATCATCACAAAGAATCCACCAATCTAGTTCTGCTAAAGCAAAAGCTTTGTAGAAATTAGAAATTTCAATTTTAGAAATAATTTCATCAATATAAATCTTATCTTGATTTAAGTTAAAATTTTCTAAAATTCCATTTATATTTTTCTCTATATACTCTTCAAACATAAAAACTCACTAATGAGAAAAGTTTAAAATAATAGTTTAATAAATCTTCAAATCAAATAATTATTTTGATGTAGGAAACTTAAAGACTTTGTCATCAATAATTGGATTTGATTTAATTTCTTTTATATTTACAACTGAGAAAATCTGTTTACCAAAAAAAGTTTCAATTTTATATGGCAATTGCATACCATCAATTTTTCTATAATCACTTAAGATTATGTATATTTTTTCAAGTTTTTCTTTAACTTTTACAAAAGTTTCAACTCTATAAATCATTAAGTCTAATTTGTTTAACCATAACGAAATATCTCCATCACTTAAAGTCATTTTAATTCTATAATATTGCTTTCCATCAATGAATTCATCTTTTTCGAGTGAAGGCTTGGCACCCCTTAATACATAATCTTGTAATGGACCAATTGTAATAACATCTCTTTGTTGAGACATTTGAGCTAAATAGTTTTGTTCAGCTTGCTTTGGAATAATTGTGGGTTTATTTGAGTTTGCTTTTGGGTCAATAGTCCATAAAACTTTTCCATCATAAGCAGTAGTCGAACTTTGCTTATTTATTGCAAGTACAACTTTAAATTTATTACTTTTATAATATGTAGTTGCAAGTGAACTCATATTCATAAGTTTGTTTACACTTTCACTTTTAAAAATCCAATTTTGAATTTTAGCAATTTTTTCTATACCACCACGTGCTTGATTATGTTTTTGAATAACACTTTCAACAGTTTCATTTGATTTTAATGTAATTGCAATAAAAAGCAATATTAAAATAATTTTATTCATTCATCAACTCATTATTTGAGAAATTTTAATTTTAAATTCTTCTTCTTCTCTTTTTTTAATTCCGAAACTTTCAAAATTTAAATCATCTAACTTGTTTCCAGCAATCATTTCTTTTAATGCTAATAATTCAGGTTCTGAAAAGTTTAATGCTTTTAAGCTATAATCATTGAACGCTTCCCAAGCTAAAGGAACTATTTCCTTAACTATTTGAGCCATTGCTTCTCCATATACTCTAATTTCATATTGAGCATGAGAATCAATTCTTAATCTTAAAAAATGAAATAGATTATGCAAATCAATTTTCCAATACCATTCAGTATAATTAGAAAGTGGTAGATTTATTCTTGCTAATTCTCTTGCAAATTCCATATTAAGTAAATCTTTATATTCTCCAAAAAGATTTTCTTGAGTATTTTGAAGCTTGTTTTGAATTGAGATAGCTATTTCATTTGGAAAAGAATCTTCGCTTCTACCTTGCTTATTCATACTACTTTGAGGACGAATTTGATCCAAATCTGGAACATAAAATTCATCTTTCATTTCAGAATATCTACCACTATATTCATTTACATTTGCAGTACGATGCCTAATCCATTGCCTTGCAATGAATATTGGAAGTTTGATATGAAATTTAAACTCAACCATCTCAAAAGGTGTTGTATGTTTGTGTCTCATTAAATATCTTATAAGACCTCTATCTTCATTTACAGATTTTGTACCTTTTCCATAAGATACTCGAGCAGCTTGGACAATAGAATTATCATCACCCATAACATCAACTAATCTTACAAAACCTTTATCTAAGCATTTTATTTCTTTAAATTCCATTATTAAATACTTTCTATTATAAACAATTTACATTAATAGCAAAAATACTCAATTTTTACTAAAATTATTTATAATATTTATGTTAATAACTATCTTATGTTTTTAAACTAACTTTTTATTCTTAAATTGTAGTAATTGTTAATACAAATTTATTTTATTTTTTGATTTTTACTTAATTAAGAATTAATAATTGGAACTTTTTTTAGTTTTAAGCGTATTTATAAACAATTAATAAAAATCAAAATTAAAGTTGGAGTTATAAATGAATAAGCATAAGTATATATTTGGTGTATTCTTAATTGTTTTTGGAATTGTTTTATTACTTGGTTCATTTGGTTTTATGAATTTGTCCTTTGGAGATTTGATTGGGACTTGGTGGCCTCTTGTAATTGTATTTATTGGTGTCAAAAAAATTATTGAGAACAATAGAAGTATAGAATCTGGTAGCATTACTCTACTAATCGGAATTTTGCTACAAGCTAACCAATTGGATATGTTGCCAATGGGGTTTTGGTCAACTTTCTGGCCCCTACTTTTAATTTTAGTTGGTGTTTTAACTATCATAAAAAAGAATAAGAATTATGGAAAGATATTAGATTCAGATAAACAGACTTCATATAGTGAAGACTTTATTGAAGTAAATGCAATTTTTAGTGGTGTAGATAGAATTGTTGTAAGTAGAAACTTTCAAGGTGGTAATGTTAGTTCTATTTTTTCAGGTGTAAAGTTAGACTTAAGAGAAGCTGTAATTAAAGATGATTTTAAAGAATTAAATATAGATGTTGTTTTTGCTGGAGCTGAAATTTTAATTCCGTTTAATTGGCAAGTAGATGCAAAAGGTACCCCTGTTTTTGGTGGATTTGAAGATAAGACTAGATTTTCAAATAATGAAATAGAAAAAAGAATAGTTACGATTAATTACAATATCACTTTTGGTGGTTTAATCATTAAAAATTAATAAATTGAATTTAGGAAATTTAAATGTCTTTAGTTGAAGTAGAAAATCAAAAAAAACCTGTAATATTAAGTGGTGTGCAATCTTCGGGGAAGTTGACTTTTGGAAACTTGGCAGGTGCCTTGAAAAATTGGGTAAAATTACAAGATAAATATGATTGCTATTATATGGTTGCCGACTTGCATGCAATTACTGTAAGACAAGTTCCAGCCGAACTAAGACAAAGTACAATAGATACGCTTGCTATGTTTATAGCTTCTGGAATTGATGTTGAAAAATCGACTTTATTTGTACAGTCCCATGTACCTGAACATGCAGAACTAACTTGGGTTTTAAACTCATTGACAGGTATGGGTGAATGTAGTAGAATGACACAATTTAAAGATAAATCTGCAAACAGTAGTGAATCTACAAATGTTAGTCTATTTGCTTACCCAGTTTTAATGGCTGCAGACATACTTTTGTATCAAGCAAACTTAGTACCTGTGGGAGATGATCAAAAGCAACATCTTGAACTAACTCGTAATATTGCTACAAGATTTAATAGCACATATTCTCCTACTTTCATTGTTCCTGAACCTTATATTCCAGAAGTTGGTGCAAGAATTATGAGCCTTCAAGATCCAACAAAAAAGATGTCAAAATCTGATAAAAATCAAAGTTCTGTTATATTTTTAACAGATAAAGATGAAGAAATAAAAAGAAAAATCAGACGTGCTGTTACTGATTCAGGCTCTGAAATAACTTTTTCTAATGATAAACCTGGGATTTCAAACTTAATTACTCTTTATAGTATAGCGAAAAATATTACTATCAAAGAAGTAGTTGATGAGTTTACTGGTCAAAGTTATGGCGATTTCAAACCAGCAGTTGCAGATGCTGTAGCTGATTACATTGCTCCAATTCGTGAAAAATTTGAAAATATTAGAAAAGACAAAAAACATTTAAATGAAATTATGAAATTGGGTGCAGAAAAAGCTCGCCATACTGCTCGCAAAACTCTTCGTAAAGTTTATAAAAAAGTAGGCTTTATTGAATTAGATTGATAGTAATGATTATGAATAAATATGAAATAATAATATATTGGAGCAACGATGATGATTGTTTTATTTCAGAAGTTCCAGAATTAACTGGCTGTATGGCAGATGGTATGACACAATTTGAAGCATTAAAAAACACAAAATTAGTTATTAAAGAATGGATTGAAACAGCCAATATGCTTGGAAGAGAAATCCCTATCCCCAAAGGTAGATTAGTTTTTGCTTAATTTTTATATTTAATGTACATTTATAGTTGACGAGGATTTTATGCAAAATTTGCGTAGTATTAACCCAAATATTGTAATTACAAAAGAGAAGTATTAAATATTTTGTAAATTCCACTAAATATATTGTTATCGTAATCAATAACATTAACAAACTTTATTTCCTTACTCTCTCTAATAGCAACTCAGAAATATCAATAACTCTCACATCTTCTACTTCTTTTGCTTTTACTCCATCATTTATCATTGTCATACAGAAAGGGCAATTAAGTGCAATGGTTTTAGCACCAGTTGCTAATAATCCTTCAGTTCGTTCAATATTAATATGCTTACCTACATTTTCTTCCATAAACATACGACCACCACCAGCACCACAGCAAAGTCCTTTGTCTTTTGTTTTTTCAGGTTCAATTATATGCAAGCCTTTAATACCTCTAAGCAAAGTACGTGGTTCATCATATACACTATTTAATCTACCGATATAGCAAGAATCGTGGTAAGTAACGTGAAGTTGCTCGTGGCTATCAGTGCTAAATGGAATTTTACCTTCATTCACTAATCTTTCTAAATATTGTGAATGATGAATTACTTCATAATTCCCACCAAACTGTGGGTAATCATTTTGTAAAGTATTAAAGCAATGAGGGCAAGTAGTAACAATAGTTTTTACATTATAAGCATTCATTGTTTCAATATTCATTTTCACATAAGAGTCAGCAAGGTATTCATTACCAGTTCTACGAGCAGGATCTCCAGTACAATTTTCTTCTTTGCCCAGAATTGCAAAATTAATATCAGCTATTTGCATAAGTTTTGCAAATGCTTGTGTTATTTTTTTGGCTCTATCATCAAAGCTACCAGCACATCCAACCCAGAAAAGCACATCAAATTCAGAATTTTCAGATGCTTCTTTTACTCCAGTACCTTCAGCCCAATCAGCTCTTGCAGAAGTTGGGAATGCCCAAGGTGATGAATTATTTTCAATATTTGAGAATGCACCACCAAGTTCGGCAGGGAAATCAGCATCCATCATAACCAAAGAACGTCTCATTTCTACAATTGCTGGTACATGTTCAATGTTTACTGGGCATTCTTCCATACAAGCAGAGCAAGTAGTACAAGCCCAAAGTGCTTCTGGATTAACATAATCACCAATCAATTTTTTATCTAAAATTACTTGTTCTTCTTCTGTAACAACATTTATTGGTTCTCTATTTTCAGAAGTAGCTTTTGCAGCTTCTTCGTTTACTTTAAGCATAATAGGGAATTTATCTTTTGCACGATTTCTAATCTGAACAATTATCTCTCTTGGGTCAAGTATTTTTCCTGTTAAATTAGCTGGACAAACGCTTGTGCATCTTCCACATTCAGTACAAGTAAATCCATCATGTATAGTTTTCCAAGAAAAATCTTCTACATCAACTGCACCAAATTTCTCAACTCCCTCAGCTTCAAAATCAATCTTTTTAAGCATATTATTTGGAGTTATTTTTGAGAAAAACACATTTGGAACTGATAAAATAACATGAAAATGCTTAGAATAAGGGAGGTAGTTCATAAATGACATTATCAATATTGTATGCAGCCAAAATGCAATATTATAAATTATATTTGTACTATTTTCATTCATAGTTGATGATAGTGCCATTGAAATTGGTCTGAAAGCATAACTTGCATCATGCCCAATATTAATTGTTGCTGCGTTTTCAAAAAGTAGAGAAGTTACAATAAAAAATATAGTCATTAAAATAATTCCAGCTTCAATAGCTTCGTGTTTATCTCTTTGCAAACGCTTTACTTTCATTATGTATCGTCGGTATAAAGAAGCAAATACACCAATAATTATAAGAGCAATAAATATATCAGTCAGAAAAGAAATAATAGTGAAAATTGGACCTAAAAAATTAAAGAAATTATGAAATCCAAAGCCAGTAAGAAATGAATTTAAAGCTGCAAAAAGCAATATCATAAACCCCCAGAAAATCATAGCATGGATTGGTCCAGCGGCTTTATCTCTTAAGATTTTCTTTTGTAATATAGCAATACTCAATGTTTGCATAATTCGTTCTGAAATATTATCAATTCGATTATCAGGCTGTGCTAATTTCAAAAAAGAAATAAATCTAAGCATACTTTTGGTAAAAATACCCAAAGCAGAAAGAAATATTATTATAAAGATTACATTTTTTAAGC
>JAYTXK010000259.1:0-2843 GCA_043743005.1 Ignavibacteriota bacterium | reverse complement strand
GTGGAACTGAAATTAAAGTAGAAAACAAAGATTTACTTATTATGCGTGAATCTGATATTTATGCAGTAATTTCATAATCAATATTTGATTTGTATAATGAAAGTTTAGAAATAAAATAATTTAAATAATAAATTAATTAAAAAAAATTAAAGGATATAAAAATGTCAGCAAAATTAATAAACTATGATGTAGATGCTCGTGCAGCTCTTAAGCGTGGTGTAGATCAATTAGCAAATGCAGTAAAAGTTACTTTAGGACCAAAAGGTCGTAATGTAATTATTGATAAAAAATTTGGTGCTCCAACTGTAACTAAAGATGGTGTTACAGTTGCAAAAGAAATTGAATTAGAAGACCCAATCGAAAATATGGGTGCTGCAATGGTTCGTGAAGTTTCTTCAAAAACTTCTGACGTTGCTGGTGATGGTACTACAACTGCAACTGTACTTGCTCAAGCAATCTACAGAGAAGGTTACAAAAATGTAACTGCTGGTGCTAATCCAATGGATTTGAAACGTGGTATCGACGCTGCTGTCAAATCTATCACGGAAGGTTTAAAATTAATAAGCCGTGAAGTAGAAGGCAGAAAAGAAATTGCTCAAGTTGGTTCAATCTCTGCAAACAATGATTCAACTATTGGCGATTTGATTGCTGAAGCTATGGAAAAAGTTGGTAAAGATGGTGTAATCACAGTTGAAGAAGCTCGTGGTACTGAAACTACTCTTGATACTGTAGAAGGTATGCAATTCGATAGAGGTTATTTGTCTCCTTATTTCGTAACAGATGCTGATTCTATGGAAACAGTTTTAGAAGATCCATATATTTTAATTTACGACAAAAAAATATCTGCTATCAAAGAAGTTCTTCCAATTTTAGAAAAAACTTCTCAAGCTGGTAGAGCATTATTAATTATAGCTGAAGATTTGGAAGGCGAAGCTCTTGCAACTCTGGTTGTTAATAAATTACGTGGTACTCTTCGTATTGCTGCTGTAAAAGCTCCGGGCTTTGGCGATAGAAGAAAAGCTATGTTAGAAGATTTGGCTGTTGTAACTAATGGTACTGTAATCAGCGAAGAAAAAGGTTACAAATTAGATCAAGCTACTTTAGCTTACCTTGGTACTGCAAAACGTATCATAATTGACAAAGATAGTACTACAATAGTTGAAGGTGCAGGTATTTCTGAAGACATAAAGAAAAGAATTAATGAAATCAAAACTCAAATTGAAAAAACTACTTCAGATTATGATAGAGAAAAATTACAAGAACGCCTTGCTAAATTAAGTGGTGGTGTGGCTGTAATCAAAATCGGTGCTTCTACTGAAGTTGAAATGAAAGAGAAAAAAGCTAGAGTAGAAGATGCTCTTCATGCTACAAGAGCAGCAGTTGAAGAAGGTATCGTACCAGGTGGTGGTGTTGCATATTTAAGAGCTATTTCAAATTTAGATAGCTTAGTAGTAGCAAACCACGACCAAAAAATTGGTGTTGATATTATTCGTAGAGCTATTGAAGAACCATTACGTCAAATCGTTACAAATGCTGGTGAAGAAGCATCAGTTGTGGTAAATAATGTAAAAGCTGGTAAAGGTGCTTATGGCTATAATGCAGCAACAGGTGAATATTTAGATTTATTTGAAGCTGGTGTAATCGACCCAACTAAAGTATCACGTGTTGCATTAGAAAATGCTGCTTCAGTATCTGGCTTATTGCTAACTACTGAATGTACAATAGTTGACAAACCAAGCAAAGAATCTGCAATGCCAGCAATGTCAGGTGGTATGGGTGGTGGAATGGACGGGATGTATTAAGATTTTAATTAAATTAATTTCTAAAAAAAATCCCTTAACTTTGGTAGTTGAGGGATTTTTTTTGGTTTACTGCAAATAAATTGTAACATTTGATTAAAAATAATGTTATTAATATAAAAAATAGGCATATTTATGAAAAAACTAATTTCTATTTATATAATTTTACTAGTACCTTATATCTTAAATTCACAGACTTTAAGTAATGAGTATGTATGGGAATCTGTTGCTTTAGATTTTAAATATGTGTATGAATTTGCATTTCATCCTACAAATAATAATACTTTTATTGTTAATCATAGTAATAAACTTGTTGAATATAATATAAGAGATGCATCAGTTTTAAAAGAAATTTACACAAGTTCATTTTATTCAATATATAATTTTAAAATTTCACAAAGTGGAAATTATATTGCTTTTTCAGATAGTAATAAACTTAAAGTAGTTGATTATAAAAGTAATACTTTACTATATACTTTTCAAGATACTAATTTTTCTAATCCAGTAATTAATGATATAGTAATTTCAAAATATGATAAATATTTAATTTTATTATTTTATAATAATAAAACTTCTTATGAAGAAAGTTATATTTACATATTGGATTTGAAAACAGGCAAATTATTGCAAAAAAAATATTCTAATAATAAATATCCTAATAGTGATTCAAGAAAATTAGATTTTCAAAAATATAATAGTGCTATTTTTACTGATAATGATAGTACAATTATAGTTTCATCAAAAACAAGACAATTGGTTCAAAGATTACAAAGTCCAAATTTAGAAGTTAAAGATACGATTTTGGATTATGGTAAAGATCAAAATTATTCACCATATAATATTTATTTAGAACTTGATAACAAAACAAATACTTTATTTGCAAATGGAGATTATTTGGAAAGCATATTTATTAATTTAAATACTAAAAAAATTGACTCTTCATCTTCATTTTTTATTCCAACAACTAACTTAAAATTTGCAAAGAAAAATACAAAGTTTATTGTTTCAAATGGGAATTTATTAACATATAGCAAAAATCCCATA
>JAYTXK010000258.1:0-1814 GCA_043743005.1 Ignavibacteriota bacterium | reverse complement strand
GCTATAAAAGCTGAAAAAGGCAAAAATTCAGTAAAAATCGACTTGACATATCTATACCCAAGTGCTAATGATTTTACAAATATAGAGTTTTTGCCTTATGATGCAAGTATTTATGACTATTCTGAAAAACCAATTGTTTTTAATCAAAATGGAATTTATACACTTAACTTAAGATTAGATAAAAATAGATATGAAGAACCTGAAAAATTAAGAGGAATACTTATTGGCAGGAAAGGGCAATTTGGCAATAGTCAAAGCTCTGCAATAGAAGTAGATTGTGAATTTAATAAATAGAATTAAACTATAAATTATTAAATTCAAATTGTTGGAATAGATTACATTTTCTTATAGATATAATAATATAAATTAAATTATTTCGTTAAATATTTTTTCATTCAGCGAAAAATATAAATATGAAAGCTAATAAATCAATACTTTTTGTAGTGCTTATGTTTGGCTTCTTTTTGCTAGATTGCACAGGCAATGATAAAAAAATAACTTTAAACAAGGAAATTATGATGGACGAAAATGCAAAATTAGATACTATTACATTTGGAGGTGGGTGCTTTTGGTGTGTCGAAGCAGTATTTTTGGAATTAGATGGTGTTCTAAAAGTAACATCTGGATATGAAGGTGGAAATATTGACAAACCAAGCTATGAGCAAGTTTGTTCAGGAAATACAGGTCATGCAGAAGTTTGTCAAATAATTTATGATGAAAATAAGTTGCAATTCAAAGAATTATTAGATGCATTCTTTTCTGCTCACGACCCAACCACTCTTAATAGACAGGGCAATGACAAAGGAACTCAATATCGCTCAGTGATATTTTATAATAATGATATTCAAAAGAAAGAATCAGAAGAATTTATAGATGAATTAAACAAAGCTGGAGTTTTTGGAAGTAAAATAGTAACAGAAGTAACAAAAAATATGACTTTCTTTCCAGCTGAAAATTATCATCATAATTATTATGCTCAAAACTCCAATCAGCCTTATTGCTCTTTTGTTATAAATCCTAAGTTAGATAAATTCAGAAAAAAATTTAAAGAGAAGCTAAAGAAGTAAATTTGGGACTGAAAATAAAAATGGAGAATATTATTCGGGGGATGTCTAATATTCTCCATTAATTGAATGCTAAGGGCGAACTTAGCATTTTTATTTTTTAATCAAAATAGGTTTAATCGTATTTTGATTGTTACAATTAATTACTGCAAAGTAAATGCCAGATGAATAGTTTGAACAATCAAAACTTATAGAATTTGAATTTATTTCATTTGTTTGATTTACCAAAGTTCCTTCATAGCTAAATATTTTTATGGTATTTGTATTGTTAGTCAAATTGCTAAGTATAATTTGATTGTTTTCGTATCTAACAGTTGTTTGATAGTCTATATTTTCATTTACACTTGTAAGATTTAAATAAACTAAGTTGCCATTTGCTTTCATGCCTTGTAAATTATTTAGATCAATATTAGGTGATAAATTACTATTACTCTTTGGACTAAGTATAATATTTGCAATTACACCAGTTTTTATTTTGTCTAAATTAGAATTTGGAGTAATGAAAAACTCACATTTTGAATTTTCTTGATTGTAACTAATTAGTACTGATGAAGGAATATTACTCAAAGCTTCACCTTTTTCGATTCCTTTGAAATCAAAATCTCTTAATAAGTTTGATAAATTAAAATTTCCAGTTACGGCAATTATATCATTAGAAAGAACTGTTGAAATTGGTAATTTAATATTCTTACTATTTTGCTCTGGAATGTAATTATAATAATCATTTTGATTACTTTGTATGCTACTGCC